>NZ_JBSQYM010000081.1:0-13152 GCF_055140805.1 Orenia sp. | reverse complement strand
GTTGCTGAAAGTTATCTTTTAAGGTTTTTAGTTAAGAACTTAAAGGTATTAAATTATTAGGATATTTAAATTACATTCTAAAGTTGTTTATCTATATAGGTTCGTGAATCTAGAATAAAATTTAACTATAACGCTATATGGGTATATTGCGACAGTTTGGTGTCGGGAACCAGGAATCTGGAATGAGTATAGTTTACAGGTTGCTGATAACTGATTCCAGATTCCTAATAAGCATTTACCAAAAGAAAGTAGGTGGTATTGTGAAGTTGTTTAAAGATATGAAGAGCATTAAACTTAAGTTGCTGATTTCTATATTAGCAATGGCTTTGTTGAGTATAATCGGAATTTCTTTGTCTAGTTATTCTTTTGTGAAGGGGAAATTATATGATGAGAAGAGGTCTAAATTAAAGGAGCTTGTAGCATCTAATCTAGGGACACTGAAGTACTACCATAAGTTAGAGAAACAAGGGGTTTTAAGCCAGAAGCAAGCTCAAGCAAAGGCTAAAGAATTGATTAAAAATTCTACTTATGGAGACAAAGGGCAGGATTATTTTTGGATAACTGATTTAAACAATAGGATGGTTATGCACCCTTTTAAGCCACAGCTTGATGGCCAAGATGTATCTAGTGTGAAAGATTCTAGTGGATTAAAAATATTTGTAGAGATGACTGATATAGTTAGAGAGCAAGATGGTGGATTTTTAGAGTATAAATGGCAATACTATGATAATAAAGATCAGCTCGAGCCTAAGTTATCTTATATAACAGGGTTTAAGCCCTGGGGCTGGATTTTAGGAACTGGAATATATATAGATGATATTAAAGCTACTATGGAAGAATTAACAAAAATTATTATTTTAATAGCAGTTGTTATTTTTATATTTGTGACCATAATTGTTTATTATTTAGCTAACTATTTTGCTAGACCGATTATAGAGCTAACTTCTAAGGTTAATAAGTTTGCTCAAGGTGATTTAAGTGTAGAAATCATAGTTGATAGAGAAGATGAGATTGGACAATTAGGGACTCATTTGGAAATGATGCGTAATAATTTAAATAAAGTGATTAATAATATATTTGAAATAATAGAAAGTCTATCAGCTTATAGTCAGCAATTAGCTGCTTCATCTCAGGAGGGCAATGCAACAATAGAAGCTACTAATAGTTTAATAGAGAGTATGTCAGCAAATATTCAACAGATTGCAGCTAGTTCAGAAGAGGTAAGTAGTTTTTCTCAAAATGCAGCTACTCAAACTGAACAGGGATTTAGCAATATAGAAGAAACAATAGGTAGTAATAAAGAAATTAACCATGTTGTAGATAAAACTTTGGAAATGATAGAAAATTTAGAAGCTAATTCTAAAGAGATAGGAAAGGTTATTGAATTTATCACTAATATAGCTGAACAGACTAACTTACTGGCATTAAATGCAGCTATTGAGGCGGCTAGAGCTGGAGAGCATGGTCGAGGATTTGCGGTAGTAGCTGATGAGATTCGAGAGCTAGCTCAAGAGACCAATCATGCTACTGAGAATATTGGTAGTTTGATTAAAGAGGTGCAAAGTTTATCTACTGGTGGATTAACAGCTATCAACCACGTTAAGGATAAGACCAAAGAAGGAGAGATTATTGCAGAGAAGGCAGGTCAGAGTTTTGAAAGTATTAGAGAATATAGCCTAGAAACTTCTACCCAGATTGAGCAAACAACAATATCTGCTCAAAGCTTAGCAGAAAGTAGTGAACAATTAATGAGTTCTTCTCAGGATATAGTAAATATGTCTAGTGAAGTGGCTAATTCTGCTCAGGAATTGACTAAAATGGCTCAGGATTTACAAGAGGTAATTAATATCTTCAAGATTTAATAATGGATTTTCCACTACTTTTGTGAAAATTAATTTAAATTGATAATGAAGTACAAGAAGTCGGTTATCAGCAATCTGGAATCAGTATTAAATAAATTTAACCGATTTCAGATTCTTAATTCCCAACTACTAAAGTATGTAATATTTGCTATAATTAGTGGATTTATAGATTTTATAGCTGTTGAAAAAATTGTCAAATAAAAAATATGATCTAAATAACAGAGAATTTGCAGGAATTTGGATATAATTAGGTTAATACTATAGATAGTTCTTAGTTGTTAGATAAAACTCAAATTGGAAGGTGGAATGGTATGGGATTGATGAATTTAAAAATTAAAAATAAGATTTTGCTAAGTATAATCTTAGGATTGATTGTGGCATTAGTGAGTATTATAATAGTGGTAAATTTACAATTTAATGATTTTTTAGAGAGTAACAATGTGGATTTGTCAGATCTTAAAAATGAAGTTATAACAGCTATAGTGGTTACTTTTGTAATTATATCTGCTTTAATTATCTTTGTTGTGTTAAGATTGTCAAGCTATATAAGTAAAGGATTAGATAGAATTACCTTTGGGATGAAGCAGTTAGCTAAAGGAGATTTAACTGTTAGATTAGAGATCGATAAGCAAGATGAGTTTGGAAAGTTGTATAATTCCTTTAATGATAGTGTTAAAGAGCAGGGTATTTTAGTAAATAAGATATTAGAGGATGCAGAGAGCCTATTATTGTATAGTGAGATATTATCTGCTAGTACTGAGGAAGGTAATGCAGCTATAGATACTACAAATCAATTAATTGAGAGTATATCTGCTAGTATCCAGGAGATATCAGCTAGTGGAGAAGAGGTAACCAGTTTTGCACAAGAATCTACAGCTCAGACCCAATCTGGTAAAGAAAATATGGTAGAAACTGTTAGTAGAATGCAAGAGATTAATCAAAAGGTTAAGGTTACTGTTGATTTGATTAAAGAGTTAAACAGTAATAGTGAAGAGATAGGCGGTATTATAGAGTTAATTACTAATGTTGCTGATCAGACCAATCTATTAGCATTAAATGCAGCAATAGAGGCTGCTAGAGCTGGGGAGCATGGTCAAGGGTTTACTGTGGTAGCAGAAGAGATTAGAGAGTTGGCTGAAGAGACCACTAAAGCTACTGTCAATGTTAAGAGGTTGATTGATAATACCAGAATGAATTCTAAGCAGGTAATTGAGGCTATCAAAGAGGTAGAAGAGAAGACCCAAGAAGGTCAAGCTATTACTGAGAGTACTAATCAAATATTTACCCAGATAGAAGAAGCCAGTGAAGAGACTACAGCACAGATTGAACAGATTGCTTATGGTGCTCAAGATCTTGCTAATGATAGCGAAGCATTGGTTGTAGCAGCTAAAGATATAGATAATATGTCCCAAGAGATTAATAATTCATCCAATGAGCTTCAACATAAGGCAAATGAGTTGAAATCTTTAGTCTCCAACTTTGTTTTAGAGGATAAGGTAGCTGTAACCAAGTGGAGTGATAAATATAAGGTTGGAGTAGATAAGATTGATGAACAACATAAAGGTATTTTCGATAGAGCTAATTACTTATTAGATGCTTATAAGAATCAGAGTGAAGAAGATGAGATTGAAGAGGTAATGGATTTCTTAGCAGATTATATTGATAAGCATTTTAGAGAAGAGGAAGAGATACAGCGGAAATATAAGTACCCTGATTATGAAAATCATAAAGGGATACATCATAAATTTGAAAACAAGGTCAAAGAGGTTATTGCAGATTATAAAAATTCCAACGTTAAGGTCACTTCATTGATGAAACTAAATAAGATGGTAACAGGCTGGTTGATTGAACATATTAAGAGAGAAGATCAGAAGCTAGCTAGGCATATTAAAGAGAGTAAGAAGTCATAATTAATAGATATTAAACCACCCCCTATCTTATTAATAAGATAGGGGGTGGTTTAATTACAAGGATTAGTATTAAAGCTAAATTTAATAGTATTTGTATACTACAAAAAATTTAGGTTAAACTATGTTTAATAAAATAAGCATAGTGGAGGTATTTTTAATGTCAACTTTTCAAATTAAAGAAGGAATTTATTGGGTAGGGGTAAGAGATTGGAATATCAGATATTTTCACGGACCTGCCTACAGTACTCATCAAGGAACTACCTATAATAGCTATATTATCAAAGATGATAAAAATGTATTGGTTGATGGTGTATATAAACCCTTTATCGATAGATTTTTTGCACATATTGAAGAAGTCATTGATTTTAAAGAAATTGATTATTATGTTGTCAATCACGTTGAGCCAGACCACTCTTCATCTTTTCCTAGGACTATGGAGAGGTTAAGGGATGATGTAACAGTAATCTGTTCAGATAAGGGTAAAGAGGGGATTATTGAACACTATGGAGATGGTTATAACTTTAAAATAGTAAGTACAGGAGATACAGTCAATATTGGAAGAAGGAATTTAACTTTTGTTAATGCACAGATGTTACATTGGCCTGATAGTATGTTTACATATATTCCAGAAGAAAAGGCATTACTATCTAATGATGCTTTTGGAATGCATCTTTGTACCTCTCAATTATATGATGATCAGGTAGATGACTGTTTGATTATGAATGAAGCCAAGAAATATTTTGCTAATATCTTAACTCCTTTCAGTAGTATTTTACTTAAAAAGTTAAAGGAAGTACAGAAGATGAATATTGAAATAGATATGATTGCTCCAGCTCATGGAATTATTTGGCGTAAGGAGCCAACCAAAATAATTGAAAAGTATCTAGAATGGGCTGAGGGTCAAGCAAAAGAGAAAGTAATTATTGTCTATGAAACGATGTGGGATAGCACAGAATTAATGGCAAAAAAAATTGCAGATGGATTAATAGATCAAGGTATAGAAGTCCACTTTTATCGTAAATCTAAGTCTGATAAGAATGACATCATTAAAGAGTTTCTTGATGCTAAGGCAATTATTATTGGTTCTTCCACTATTAATAATGTGATAATTCCTGAATTAGTACCTCTACTAGAAGAATTAGAAGGATTAAGGTTTAAGAATAAGCTAGGAGCAGCTTTTGGTTCATATGGTTGGCGTGGAGGTGCAACTAAAAGGATTACTAATAGATTAGAAAAAGCTAAGATTGAGTTGATTGGAGAACCTTTAGAAGTTGTATATGTACCTGATGGAGAGCAGTTAAGGAGATGTTACGAATTTGGTGTAGAGATTGCTAAAAGAATAAGAGAAGCTGTTAATTAAAAGCATTTATATATAGAGAGAATAATTTTAAGAAGGCAAGGATAACTCCCTGCCTTTTTCTTACTTGAAAGAAGGTGACCTTAATAAAATTACTATTTTTTAGTTAATCTCCCTATTACAAATGCTCCAGTAGCTAAAGCTACTATTTTAGAATAAAATAATTCGGGATCCTTGTCTAGTAGCATCTTATCAAACCTTTTCTTCATTTTGAAGATAGATTTGAGGTTCATAATATCCTCCTTTCGAGTTATTATTATTGTTAGCAGAATTTAAAGATAATATTCAATGAATAATCTCTCCTTTAAATAGGCAATATTTAGCAGAGTAGTTCGCAAATTTAGAATAAAATTTAACCATGATGTTATGTAGAGAAAAAGTGGCAGCTTATATATATTTACTTTTGGAACTCTATCTTATAATTTTTAACCTCCATTGGATCACAATTAATGGAAGTAACAAAGGATTGGGTTTCATTTGCTGATAGTTTTTTGATTGTACTATAGCCAGTTCCAATTAGATTATTATTTGAATCATAGAGAGTAATTTTGAATTTAGCTTCTTTTAAGTATACACCAGCATAATTGGTTATTTTTCCTTGAACTCTAGTATAGCCAAAAGATCTAGTGATTTTTATTTTGTCATAGATAAAACTACTATTAGTTACTTCACTTTTTTTGGCTTGATTTTTTTTCTCTTTAGTTGCTTTTTTTTCAGGTTTATTGTTATCATTTTTATTGTCAGCGATATCTGTTTTGATTATAGGCTCTTCCTCTGAAGCAGTAAGATCTACAATGGAATCTGTTAAAACCCAACCTTCTACCTGTATTTTACTCCATTTACCACTAGATTCGATAACTTTAACCTCGGTTCCTTCAGATAATGTTGTCATATCCTTACCCTGTGGTCGATCCATAAGCTTAGTGTTATTTGATTTGATTACAAAAAATCCTTGAGCAAAAACAGTAAAACTAGCCACTACTAAGCATAAAGATAAGTAAATAATAAGTCTTTTTTTCATCCTACATCCCCCTTAAAAATATAATGATTGTTTTAGAATAATATTCTTCCCATAATATCATTTCACTTTTATTCTCTAATCTCCTGTTTATATCAATAAATATTTTAGTTAAATATGCTGCTTTAGTTAAGATTTTTGAGTTTAAGGGGAAGACTAATTATAAGTAGAAGATTAAAACTATGTTGTTATCACTATTTTATCTTTTAATTTATTAGGAGATTGTGTTAGAGATGCACTGGATCCTAAGAATTAATAGAGTTATAGATGAGTAGATTTAATGTAATATTGTGACAGTTTTAGGAATCAGGAGTCAGGAACCAGTTATTAGTAAAATAGACTGATTTTAGATTCCCGATTCCTGACATGCAAGTCTTCTAATATCTTTCTTTTATCTCATCTGTTCTATCAATACAATAGTTTAGAATAGAATATTATTATATATTTTTATTTAATTTATTAATTTTTAGCAGGAAAATTCTCTTGGAGGGAGAATAATACTTTGTTATACAAAAAGAATGGAGTTGAAGTAGATGTTTAAGTTGTCTATAGCTAAAGAGAGTCTTCCTTATATCTTGGTACTGGCAGTAATTAGTGGTATAATATATCTGATTTTTCCCTTATTATCTTTTTTTCCGATATCTTTATTGGTTTTTGTAATTTTCTTCTTTCGTGATCCAAATCGGAAGATAATCAATGATGATAAGATCTTATTGTCTCCAGCCGATGGAAGGATTATGGAGATAAAAGAGGTAGATGAGCCTAGATTTATTAAAGGTAAGGCTAAGAAGGTCAGTATTTTCTTATCACTGACCAATGTTCATATTAATCGCAGTCCGATAACTGGTGAGGTTAAATATCGAGCTTATCGTGAAGGAAAGTTTTTACCCGCCTTTAAGAGTCATGCTTCTGAGATTAATGAGAAGAATTATGTTGGAATAGAGAATCAGCAATTGAAGGTTTTGGTCAATCAGGTCACTGGTTTTATAGCTCGTAGAATAGTCTGTTGGGTAGATAATGATGACAAGGTTGTACAGGGAGAACGTTTTGGGCTGATTAAATTTGGCTCTTGTACTGAAATTATTATGCCTGAGCATGTAGAGCTAAAAGTTAAAGAGGGTCAGAAGGTAAGAGGTGGAATTACTATTATTGGGGAGGTAGTTGGGAATGATTAGAGAGTTTTTAAGAGAGAGAAGTATCAAGGAATCTGTTGATTTAAAGCTGATTCCTTGTGCAGTAACTATGGGGAACCTATCCTGTGGGATAATAGCGATTTTAGCTATTATTCAAGAAGAGATGCATTTAGCTCCATTGTTTATCTTATTAGCAGGTCTTTTTGATGTCTTTGATGGCAGGCTTGCTAGAGGGCTGAAAGCTACAAGTGATTTAGGAAAAGAGCTAGATTCCTTAGCTGATATAGTATCCTTTGGTATTGCTCCAGCAATATTGGTATGGAGAGTTGGGTTAACACAATTAAGTGGTTTTGGCTTATTATTGACAGTTTTATTTCCAATGGCAGGTGCTTTAAGATTAGCAAGGTATAATATTACAGAATTCGATGGCTCTTATGAAGGAGTACCAATTACAGTAGCAGGTGCTTTGTTAGCTTTTGTTAGCTTTTTTAGTTATAAGTATTCAGTGCCTGTAGAGGTTATTATTTTATTGATAATAGTACTATCTTATTTGATGATCAGTAAGATTAAAATTCCAAAATTATAATTTTGGAATTATCCCCTTTTATAAAAAATTGAGGAAATACGAATTTTGAAGAGGTATTTCCCTGTAGGTATTGAATAATTATAGTAAAAAGAATTAATTTAATATCTTAGGGGGAAAAGTTATATGAAGAGATTATTGATAATCTTAGTACTATTTTCAATTCTATTGTTCCCTAATAAAACTTGGGCTGCCAGTAAAGTACAAGAGCAATGGCAGAAGGTGGCCTTAGCGAGGAACAATTTATTAAAGGATGATGAAGATAATATAGTAGCAAAATATGAACTGGCTGTTGCCTATGCTAACTTAGGAAAGATAGAAGAAGCTACAGAGATATTTAAAGGTCTAGATGAAACAGAAGGAAAAAAAATATTACAAGAGATTATTCCTAAGTATCAAAAGAGGGTTGAGAAGAATAGTAATGATATTATAGATAGTAATTATTTAGCATTTTCTTATTATATAATCGAAAATTATAAGGATTCTGAACAGTTATTTAATAGGTTAGTTAAGTTAGATCCAGAAAACATTTGGACCTATAATTATTTGGCTGTAGTAGAGTATGAACTAAAGAATTATAAACAGGCCGAACAGACATTACAGAAATCTTTAGAGATAGAAGAGAATGAGTATACTCATTTTCTCTTAGGGGCTAACTATTATAAGAAGGGTAAAATCTTCAAAGCTTTATATCATATCGGTAAAGGTGGTAAAGGTGTCTCTTTATTCTTAAATTAAATAGCATTGATTTAGACGAGATTCTCAGGGATCTCGTCTTTTTTATTCACAGTTTCAATTAAGGGTACATAGAATATATGTATAAAAATTGGGAGGTGATTTGATGAAGAGATTATTGATTGGAAGTTTGGTGTTGGTCTTGTTATTAACCGTAAGCTTTGGTGCTTTTGCCAAGACTAAGGTTAGGTTAAATGAAGTTGTTCATTCTATCTTCTATGCACCTCAATATGTTGCAATACATAAAGGATTCTTTGCTGATGAAGGGTTGGATATAGAGTTATCTACTGCTTGGGGTGGTGATAAAGCTGCTACTAGCTTAATGTCCAATCATGCTGATATAGCTTTAATAGGACCAGAGACTACTGTATATATTTATCAGCAAGGGGCAGACAATTATTTGGTCAATTTTGCCCAATTGACCCAGACAGCAGGTTCTTTTCTATTGGCAAGAGAGCCGATGCCTGATTTCACTATAGATGATCTAAGGGGTAAGAAGGTTGTTGGTAACCGTCCAGGCGGTGCGCCAGAGATGATGATGGAATATACTCTGCGCCATAACGGGATCAAGCCCTTTAAGGATGTAGAGATTATTACTAATTTAGATTTTACAGCAAATGCACCAGCCTTTAAGAATGGATTAGGTGATTTTGTACAATTATTTGAACCAAAGGCATCACAATTAGAAGCTACAGGTGCAGCTCATGTAGTAGCCTCTTTTGGAAAGATTGGTGGAAAGGTACCTTATACAGTCTATATGGCAAGAAAGAACTATATCAAAGAGAACCCACAAACCGTCTTAAAGTTTACTAAAGCGGTTTATCGTGCTCAAAAGTGGGTTTATTCCCATTCTGCTATAGAGATAGCTAGAGTCATTAGACCTTCTTTTCCAAATATAGATTTTAATATCTTAGTAAAGGTAGTAGATAGATATAAGAGCCAAGAGACTTGGGCAGATAATCCGATTTTAAAGAGAAGAGACTTTAGACATTGGCAAGAGATTATTATGGAGGCTGGAGAGCTAGAAGAGATCGTTGACTATGGAATATTAGTCAATACTAGCTTTGCTAGAAGAGCTATCTACTTAGTAGAGTAAGGGGGGGAGATTTATGTCTAAGGTAGAGTTTAAAGCTGTAGGAATGAAGTACCATACTTTAGAAGGTGAGACAGAAGCCCTTAAAAATCTAAGCTTTACTATAGAAGATAATCAATTTGTCAGTTTAATTGGTCCTAGTGGCTGTGGTAAGAGTACTACCTTATCAATTTTGGCAGGGTTATTATCCCCAACAGATGGTCAAGTAATAATCGATGGTAAAGAGGTAGATGGTATCAATCAAAGAGTTGCTTATATGCTGCAGGAAGATTATTTATTCCCTTGGAGAAGTATCTTAGATAATGTTTTATTGGGTTTAGAGATTAGAGGAGAACTCAATGATGCTAGTAGAGAGAGGGCACATCAATTATTAGCTGATTATGGATTAGGAGATTTTGAAGATTATTATCCTACTCAATTATCAGGGGGGATGAGACAGAGGGTTGCTTTGGCTAGAACGTTGGCTATTGAACCTGACATTCTTTTATTGGATGAACCCTTTTCTGCATTAGATTATCATACTAAATTGGCCTTAGAAGATGAGGTGGCACAGATATTAAGGGAAGAGAAGAAGACTGTTATTTTAGTAACCCATGATATTGGAGAGGCAATTGCCATGTCTGATCGGGTATTGGTCTTTAGTGAACGCCCTGGAGAGATCAAAAGTGACTATAAGATAGATTTAACTATCGATGGAGAGTATTCTACCTTTAAAGCAAGAGAAGCAACAGAGTTTAACAGGTACTTCAATTCCTTATGGGAGGAGTTGGATATCTATGTTTAAGTTTATTGAAAGGATACTGACTAAAGGTGCTGTTACTACCGAGCATGGTCAATATTTAAAGAGGGTTAAGTTAAAGAAGATAGGAGTTAAGTTCTCTCAACTAGCTATTTTAGCAGTAGTTATAATAGCTTGGGAGTTGGCTGCTAGGTATAAAGTTATTGATCCTTTCATTACTAGCTACCCAACCCAGATAGCTAAGACCATTTACAAGATGGCTTTAAATGGGGAATTAGTTAAGCATACTTGGACTACGATTTATGAGACCTTGGTAGGATTTACTTTAGGTGCAATAGTAGGTTTAATAGTAGCTACTGCTTTATGGTGGTCTGATTATCTATCAAAGGTCTTTGAACCTTATATTGTTCTATTAAATGCCTTACCTAAGATGGCCTTGGGTCCAATCTTGATTATCTGGCTAGGTAATGGGGTGAGTGCAATTATAGGAATGTCATTATTAGTATCTATTATAGTAACTATTATGATGGTCTATAATGGCTTTAAAGAGACCGATAATAATAAGATCAAGTTACTACGTACTCTTGGAGCAAATCAGTTTCAAATCTTTAAGAAGGTAGTTCTGATGGAGAACTTGCCCACTATCTTCTCTGCTTTAAAGGTAAATATAGGATTATCTTTGGTAGGAACGATAGTGGGAGAATTTTTAGTCTCCAAAGCTGGATTAGGTTATTTGATAGTCTATGGTGGTCAAGTCTTTAAGCTAAGCTTGGTAATGACGAGTGTGATTATTCTCTGTGTAGTTGCAGGTTTATTATATTATCTAATAGTCTGGTTAGAGAAGCGATTGATTAAGTGGGAGAATTAATAGACAAAAATCCTTTGCTTATTTAAAGGATTTTTGTCTTTTTATATGAATTCAATCTATTCTTATTTCACCAAGTTAGTAGGAACTGAATAAATTAATAAGTAGAAAGGAGGTAATTTGATGTTTCTAAAACTGTTAGCAAGTATGACTTCAAATGGTCTTAGTAAGACAAAGCTACAACAAGGGGAAGCAGGGATAATTGGAGAAGCAACCTTTGCTGATACTCTTGGTGTTATTACTACAGCTTTAGGGCTTATAGCTAATATATTAGCCTATGAAGACCTCTTAGTACCTTTTCCTGATGATGAAGGTCCTCCTCTACCACCATTTAATCAAGGAGAAAATAAAGAAGTAATATTGAACAATAAAGGTGAAATAGAGTCATGTGAAGGAAGTTCAACAACAAATTTAATTATCTTTTTTAATGTTTTAGTGATTATTATAGTGATTGCACTGTTTGTCTTTACTTGTTTACTAGCAGGTGGGATCTGTCAACCACCTACTAAACCTCCAGATAAACCTCCATGTCCTAAGGAACCAGATCCTTGCTCTGACAGTAATTAGTAACAATTTTTATTTATTGGAATATAATGTTATTAGGAAGGGAGGGTGGTTAATGAAATTAAATAATTTAACACAGAAAGATATAATAGAGATCAGCAGAGAATTGATGAAAATGAAAAAAGAGAGTGTCCAGGAGATGAATGGGGAGGATTTGTCTTTCTTATTGCAGGAGATGTATTTATCAATTGAGAGTGAACTGAGGGATTCAGCTTATTATAGGGCTTTAGCTGATATAGCCCCAAATAAGTTTGCTAGTGAGATAATTAATGAGTTTGCTAAAGATGAAAGAGAGCATGCTTATCAATTACAAAGGGCTTATGAAAGGCTGACTGGTCGTACCTTTCAATCTCAATTTGAGTATGAATTTGAATTGGAAGAGGATAATTATCAAGAATATTTAGAGCAGAGAATATTAGATGAAACGGCAGATTATAAGAAGTATAAAAGTTATTATTTAATGACAAATAATCCATATTTACGAGATATTTTCTTTAATGCAATGCACGATGAAATGCAACATGCAGCGAGGGAGTTATATTTATTGCACATGTATATGGAAAATATGGGAATGATGTAGAGGGATTAATTGACCTCCTGTTATGGGAGGTTTTTTATTGATGAGATAGTTTATTAGAATAATTTAGTAGGTAAATATTTTGTAATTTGCAATATTGTTTAAGTTTTTAAATTGAGTATCTTGGGTAATCAGCCCATCGCGAGTTTTTGATACTCTGATATATACTATAGCTTTTTTCATGAAATCATTCCTTTACTATGATTATAAAGGAATAGAGATAAAAAGAAAACCCCTTCGATAAATCTATAGGAAGAATACACTATCTAGATAATAAAGAACCACTTATTCGCCTCATATCATTTTTTATATCTATGCAATTTTTTAATAGCTTTTGAAGTAGGTTAGCAAAGACTGCGATAACCATTGGTGCAAAAATAAAGATTATTCGAATCAATATAACACCAAATAAGCAAGGACGGACAACCGGTTACAACTGTCCATTATGACCGTTCTTGTCCATGTAACCATAGAATTAATTCAACTTATTCAAAATAATAGCATATTCGATAGTTATAACATCAATGTTAGAAGCTGTGTTAGTTTCTGCAATGGTGCTAATTTTAAGTATGGTATGGAAAAATAATTTTTTATTTGATAAAATATAAAAGAGTCAAAATGGTGTTAGTATAATATAGTAGACACATTTAATCGAAAATATTAGAATAATAAGTAGAAAGAAAGGATGTGTCTACAATGGCAAAAAGATACAATAA
>NZ_JBSQYM010000080.1:0-14134 GCF_055140805.1 Orenia sp. | reverse complement strand
GGAAAAGTTCGCGTTCAACTTGCATGTGTTAAGCACGCCGCCAGCGTTCGTCCTGAGCCAGGATCAAACTCTCCAATAAAGATTTATTTAAATGTGAATTCACATTTAATAACAAAAGTTTGATTAGCTCTATATTACGCTTGGTCAAAACTTGCATTGTTTAGTTTTCAAAGACCAAATTCAGAGTCGCTTTCATAAGCGACATTTAATATTCTATCAAATTCAGCTTTAGTTGTCAAGAACTTTTTTTCAAACCATCAGACAACAGCCCAAAGAAGGTTGTCTAAAAATATTCAGAAAAATTCCTGCTATTCAACAAAAAATATTATATCAGCCCTCTAGGTGATTGTCAAGATTAAATTTAAAATTAAATAATTAAATTATATTAACTAATAAAGTTAATAATTTAACCAAAAATTATTAATAAAATCTATCCTCTTCTATAATTCTTGTAAACAACATTTAATATAATAACATCTTAAATATAAGTTGTCAATAATAATTAATAATAAATTTAGATTGGTGAATTATAATTACTAAAAATTAATCTTCCTCATAAAATAAAAATCTATACTCAATATTATAAAAAATAGAATCTTCCATGACTTTTGTGAAAAATCAGATTGATAACTAATAATAAAATATAAGAAATCGGTTATCAGGAATCTGGAATCAGTATAATTCACAATTTTTTGATTCCAGATTCCTAAGGTTATATTTTGAGCTATAACTATTGTTAATCACTAAGTTTATTGTTGAACCAAAATATAAATATTAAGTATAGATATATTTTTTTCACCATTATTTATCTACAAAGAGCAACCATCAAATAATAATCTTTATCTTCAATTGGCTTCTCTATAGTCTTATCACATTGACAATATAAATCTATTTCTGAAAATGAACTTAATAAATCCCTAAATTCTTCTTCTGTATATTGTCTATAGTGATATGGATTAACACATTCAAAGTCCCTACCTCTTCCAAAGGGAGTAGAAATGATCAACAGACCACCTTCTTTTAATAAGCTCTTTAAATTATCAATAAAAGTATAATCATCTTTAATATGCTCTATCGTTTCCATACTGATAATAGTATCAAATTTCCCTATTTTATCAAAAAGACCTTTATCATTAACATCTCCTACTAAAAATTCATTCCAAGGATAATTATATACCCTTTTAGCATATTCAATTGTCTCTTCATCTATATCTACCCCTACTATCTTATCAATTCCTTCACCCATTGCCATTAGAATTTCACTGCCATATCCTACTCCACAAGCAATGTCTAAAACCCTTCCTCTAACAAAACGACTAGCAAATTTATATCTAGCTATGTGCTCAATTACTAAGCCATTTCTTGGATTCATTTCTGCTGGAATAACTCGCTCCCCTGTAAATTCCATCTTTCTTCCATTCCCTTCTTTCTTTCATCTTTTACTGCACTAATTGTATAAACTGACCTAGGATTCCACAACAACCAACTAGATATTTGATTATCATTTACAGCTTTTATCTGTTCCTTAACTTCCTTATCTGTATATATATGTCTTAATGAAAAATCCTGTAACCAAGGTCTTAATTTATAGCTCTTGTCCCCTAATTTCTGTCTAGCATCTTCTAAACTTTCAAAAATTATATCATAAGGATTACTATCAGGATTATCTATTCCATAAAATCCAGAGCTATAATGAGATGGGTAAATCATCGGCGATAGATAATCTACATAATTTACCAACCTTGTGATATCCTGACCTATCTTTAAGTCACCTTTAACAGTAGTAGTTAAACCAAATACATCAGCAGAAATTAAAACATTATACTTCTCTAATCTGTCATTAGCAAACTTCAAAAAACCCTCTATAGCATCTGTCTTTGATTTATCCTCTTCTAGCCTAATAATCAACTTACTATTTACAGCCAGAGTAGGGAACCTAATATAATCGAATTGAATCTCGTCTAATCCTAATTTAGCCGCTTGCTCTGCTATCTTTATATTATGATTCCAAACCTCTTTTGAATAAGGACTAGTCCAAAGGGTGCTATTGATTATAGTTTCATTATCAATTGCCGATATATATTTCAAAGCATATTTTGAATCTTGTTTAGCCAAAGTGGGATCTTTAAAAACAGCTAACCTGCCAATGACATATATCCCTTTTTTATGTGCTTTATTCACTAGTTCTTCCAACCCATTACCAAATAGCTGTGAAATATTACTCTGCTTTCTAGAAAAAGTAATACGACCTGTTACATCCTTTAAATCAACTACAATAGAATTCAAATTGCTTTCTTCAACTTCTTTTATCAAATTATCAATCTTTCTTTCATTACCTACTACCCAACCATTTATATAGATACCTCTAACATTCTTAGAATAAGTAAAATGAGGAGATCTTAAATCCTTTTTACCTAAACTATAGTCCTCTTTTTTTCTAATAGGAAGATTGAGAGTAATCCTATTAGATATAAGGGATTGATCATCTATATTAGATTGGTTATATTCTTGTAAATCTAAAATATGTTTATAATCTAACACAAGCCCTGCATCAGCATTAAAAGAAGATACTAATGTAGTTAAAAGCAATATTATTACAATTACTGATATTTTTTTTAACACTCTTAACACCTCTTATTATTTAGCAATTGTCCCTAATTCTTATCCTAAATCTTATTATAACATATGTTAGAGGCGCTTTTTATATAAATTTATTAGATAAAAAAACAAAAAGAGGTGGGGATTCCACCTCTTGAAGAAGAAACTATAAACTACTAAAATTATTTAACCTCTGGTCTTAAATGAGGGAAGAAGATAACCTCTCTAATAGATGGTGAATCTGTTAATAACATAATCAATCTATCTATTCCAATTCCTAATCCTCCTGCAGGTGGCATTCCATACTCTAATGCTCTAATAAAGTCTTCATCCATCATATGAGCTTCATCATCCCCTGCTTCTCTTTGGGATACTTGGGCTTCAAATCTTCCTTTTTGATCGATTGGGTCATTAAGTTCAGAGAAGGCATTAGCTATCTCATTTCCTGCAATAAACAACTCAAATCTATCTGTGAAATCAGGATTGTTTGGATTGCGTTTAGCCAATGGAGAAACTTCTACAGGATACTGAGTAATAAAAGTTGGTTGAATTAATTTAGCTTCTACAAACTCTTCAAAGAATTCGTTTATAATCTCTCCAACAGATGTTTTGTCATCAACTTTAACACCTTTTTCCTTAGCTAGAGCCTCTGCTTCCTCTACTGTACTTACTTTAGAGAAGTCTACTCCAGCATATTTCTTAATAGAATCAACCATAGTTATTCTATCCCAATTACCCAAATCAATCTCTAAATCATCATATGAAATCTCTAAAGTTCCTAAGACATCTTGAGCAACTGTTTTAATTAAATCTTCAGTAATATCTATCATATCTTCATAATCAGCATAAGCCTCATATAATTCTAAAGAGGTAAACTCTGGGTTATGTTTAGTTGATAACCCTTCATTTCTCATATTTTTACCAAGCTCAAATACCTTTTCAAAGCCACCAACTAATAATTTCTTTAGATAAAGCTCTGGTGCAATCCTCATATACAAGTCGATATCTAAAGCATTATGATGAGTTACAAAAGGTCTAGCAGATGCTCCACCAGCAATCGGATGCATCAATGGAGTCTGAACCTCTAAGAAACCTTTTCCTTCTAAATAACTTCTAATTTTATGTAAGATACGACTTCTTAAAATAAACTTCTCTTTTACCTCAGGATTTACTACTAAATCAACATATCTTTGACGATATCTTAACTCAACATCTTTTAAACCATGCCATTTTTCTGGTAATGGACGTAAAGATTTTGATAACAATTTAAAGCTCTTAACTCTAATACTAATCTCTCCACGTCTAGTTCTAAAAACAGTACCTTCTATTCCAACATGATCGCCAATATTGAAGCTAGTAAATAACTCATATAACTCTTCACCAAGCTTATTCTGTTGAGCATAAACTTGAACTCTCCCTGACATATCGGCAATATCTGCAAAAGAAGATTTACCATGATTTCTAAAGGCCATTATACGGCCAGCAGTCTTAATAACCTTCTCTTCAGCTTCCAATTCTTCAAAATTATCTAATACATCTGCCACTATATTCTCTCGATCAAACTCATTACTATAAGCTTCAATCCCTGCCTCATTTAAATCATCTAATTTCTTGTGGCGCTCCATCATCAACTCATTCAATTCGTTTTCTAACATAACCCTATATACCCCCAAGTTTAATAAATTTATTACTATTTAAATTATTATTTTGTAATTGATAATATTTCAAATTTGAGTGTCCCAACTGGTACTTCAATCTCAACTGTATCTCCCACTTTGTGACCAATTAGTCCTTTCCCAATTGGAGAAACATTTGAAATCCTATTCTGATCTGGGTCAACTTCAGTAGGTCCTACAATTTTAAACTTTTCTTCCTCATCAAACTCTAAGTCTTTAACTGTAACTGTAGTTCCTAAACTAACCTTATCAGTAGTAATATTTTCTGTATTTATAACTTCAGCATTCTTTAGCATCTGCTCTAGTTCTCTAATTCTACCTTCAATAAAGGCCTGTTCATTCTTAGCATCATCATATTCTGAGTTCTCACTAATATCTCCTAAAGCTCTTGCTTCTTTAATTCTTTTAGCAATCTCTTTACGCTTAGGACCTCTAAGGTGTTGTAACTCTTCTTTTAATTTATCTAAACCCTCCTGCGATATAACAATTCTCTCCTCTTTCATCCTAGATACCTCTTTTCTTAAATTTTATAATATATTTATTATTTCAAAAATATAAAATAGTGTCAAGACATATTGACTTAACACTATTTATCCGACGTTAATAAATTATTATAATCCAACTTGTAAAAATTGTCAAGTTGAGCTGACTATTCTCCGAACTTTACTGACCTGCTGTAAAGTAACCTCCCTTTCTAGACTCCTTAAACTTGATAATCTAAATCCATGCTTATCAGCTAAATTGCTGATCTCAATTACCTTTTCTAAATCTAGCTCTGCCCCTAAACTGTAATTTTCATATTTTCCTTCTAAAGATAGAATCATAGTCTCTGCCATGCAGGCATAAGATGTTCCTTTTGGAAAACCAAAATTTAAATTAAATTGGACATCCCCTGGAACTTCTACTATTCCTCCATCTATAACCAATATATCATCTCTTTTAACTGCTATCTCTTCTGCAACATCACGAGGTCTAGCGATATCACAAACTATTGCTCCTGACTTTAATAAGTTGACATCAATTAGACTATCTACTGAGCTGGATACAGTCACCACAATGTCTGCCTGTGGTAATAGTTTATTCAATTCTGTATCAATTTCAACTTGAACATTATAAGTATTCCTCAACTCACCAGCTAACTCCTTTAATTTTTCCTCTCTTCTAGCTATCAACATTAAATATTTATTATCTCTTGCCAAAATTTTACTGCAAGCCTTACCTATAGAACCAGTAGCTCCTACAATTAAAATATTACTTCTTTTCATATCTATCCCCATAATATCACTTGCCAAAGCAATCCCTTCTAATGCTGTAGCCACTGTATAACTATTACCTGTAGTTACTGGTATATTAAGAGCTTGAGCTACCGTAAGACCTTTATCTCCTACTACAGAAGTAAATGCGCCTAACCCCACTATCTCTGCGCCCAACTCTTCAGCCTTTCTTCCAGCATCAATAATCTTATTTACTACCTCTTCTGTTGGCAGTTCAATCATCTGTCTAGCAGTTAGTGGGCAACAAACAAAATATCCCTCAGCTTCAATTCCTTTAACTGATTTAATTCCTGTAATATGTGATGCTTTAAAAGCTGGTACTACCTTAAGCATCTTCTCTAATAATTTATCAGAGAAGAATTTAGAGACAGGAAATTTCCTTGCTATGTCACTGACATCAAGAGGGTGAATTATAAACCCAAACTTCTTCATTAATTTGCCTCCTTATTATTACAATTAATTAAATGATAAGTCACCATATTATTAATTTGAATCCTATACCCTCACATCTATATTTAAATGAAACTATTTAATTAAATACTCCTGGTCAAACTCTTCTACCCTTGGTTCAAAATTAATCTCTCGTAATATATTCAAATAATCTGAAACTCTTATCTTATCTAAGGGCTTATCTAACAGGGTTACCAAGATTGCTTCCATTACATTGGTACCAAAAGAACGCCCTCTAAACTCTGGCGTGGTTGTAATTAACTTACTTAATCCTCTTTTCTTTAATAAATCTATATCTGAAGCTGTGACTGTATTTGTAATTATTATTCTATTTTGTAAATTTGGTGGCAAATAGCGCTTAATATAATGAAAATCCCCTGCTATAATATCAGCCCATTGATAATATTTGCTATACTTATCTCGACTCTCTTCTTGTTTATCTCCTGTGGGATAGAGTAATTTAAAAGGCAATCTGCTGACAATAGGCATGATAATTTGTGCTATATTATATAATGCATCTAGTGATTTTAAAGGAACAGGTATCCCTAATCCAAAGATTAAATCACCAATTAATAGCTCAGCCCCAGTATCTTTAAAGGATTCTGCCATTCCAAATCTATCTAAAGCACAAACCATCAAAATCTTCTTATCCTTCAAATTAATTTTCTTGTTGACTTGGCTGATTGCCCTACGCTCTAAAGTATTTTTTAATCCACTACCATCAACAATGGGGGTTTTATTGATATTTTTTATAATCTTTTTGGCATCCCTTAACAAATAGCGCTTATTACCTGCATAAAGATATAAGTCTATTCCACCTAGACCAAAAGCATCTACCTTACCATCAAGATCATTAAACATCTTAATAGCCTTATCCATATCACCATCGGTACCTATCCGCTCAATAATAAACTGCTCACCTAGTATCTCCCTTTGTACCCGATGATCTCTAGCGGAAGACCCTAAACTTATACTTACTACTCTTTTCATATATTTCACCTCTTGAAGGTTTAAAACTAAGGAACTCTCACTTTAATATGTGATAATGATTTTAAATTTATGTATAAAATAAAAAAAAAGCTGACAATCTTCCAAATGTCAGCTCAACTCTACTTGATACTCTCTTAATATTCTATTCATTACAGCTATATCTTCTGTTTGATTTAGAAGGTCTTTAATCGTCGTACAATTTTGAAGCCCCTTAATATACCAACTGGCATGTTTACGCATCTCTCTAACTGCTACATACTCCCCTTTGTACTCAACTAGATTCTCTAAATGTACTATTGCTGTCTCTATCTTCTCCACTGGAGTAGGCAAAGCTAATAATTTGCCAGTTTTAAGATAATAGGAAGTTCTTTTAAAGATCCAAGGATTACCCTGTGCACCTCTACCAATCATCACTCCATCACATCCTGTCTTTTCAATCATCTTTAAAGCATCCTCTGGTTTAAAGATATCACCATTGCCGATTACAGGTATAGCTACTGCTTCTTTAACTTCAGCTATAACATTCCAGTCTGCCTTACCACTGTAAAATTGACTTCTAGTCCTTCCATGAACAGCAATAGCCTCTGCTCCATTCTCTTCAGCAATTTGGGCTACCTCTACAGCATTGATACTATCTTGGTCCCAGCCAGTCCTAATTTTAACGGTAACAGGTCTATTTACCGCCTCTACCATTGACTTTACAATCTCACCTAATAACTTAGGCTCTTTCATTAAAGCAGAGCCATATCCATTCTTAACAATCTTGGGAGTAGGACATCCTACATTCAAATCGATTATCTCTGGGTTGCTCTCTTCTTCCACCTTTTTAGCAGCTTGAGCCATCACTTCAGGATTATTACCAAATATCTGAAGTGAAACTGGTCTCTCTTCTTTAGCAACCTCTAATAACTTTTCAGTTCTCTGATTCTCATAAACTAATCCATTGGCACTGACCATCTCGGTACAGACTAAACCACACCCCATACCTTTGACTAGCTTTCTATATGGTAAGTCTGTAACACCAGCCATTGGTGCCAAAATAACTGGATTATCTATTTCTACATCTCCTATCTTCAACAAAATGATCACCTCATTTGAAATTTGCTAAGTTAAACGTCAAAAGGGAAACATAAAAGTCTCCCCTGATAATTAGATACATTTAAATTTAAGATTATATAAGTATATTACAATACTTTTAGGAATCAGTTATCAGGATTCTGGAATCTGCTAAAGACACGTATTACTGATTCCCGATTCCTGATAACTAAAATATCATAATATATCTTTATTCTATCAATTTTTTACTAACATCAGGTGTTAATCACTAACTACTTATCCCTATTCATCTTTTCAATAATCCTCAGACCTTCTAAAGTAAGAAATTCATTAACAATATCAATCTCCTTAGAACGAGGACTGATTAGCTCTGCTAAACCTCCTGTGGAAATAACCTTAGCATCTTCAGCAAACTCCTCTTTCATCCTCCTGACTATTCCATCTACTTGGCCTACAAACCCATATAAGATTCCCGACTGTAATGCATCATGGGTATTCTTCCCAATTACATTCTCAGGAAAATTCAGCTCTATTCTAGGCAACTTAGCTGCTCTATCAAATAAAGCTTCTGTAGAAATCCCTATACCAGGAGCAATAACTCCTCCTATATAATCTCCCTTAGCAGATAGAGCATCAAAGGTAGTTGCCGTACCAAAATCCACTATAATAGCTGGACCACCATATAGTTCATCAACTGCAACAGCATTTACTATTCTATCAGCACCTACTTCTCTAGGGTTATCCATCTTAATATTAATTCCAGTCTTAACCCCTGGACCTATAACTAAGGCCTCTACCCCAAAGTACTTAATCGCAACCTCATCTAAAGTATTGATAACTGGAGGGACAACAGATGAAATCATCATCTTCTCTACATCCTCTAGCTTAAACCCATTGCTCTCAAAAAGATTAATTAATAAGATACCATATTCATCTACAGTCTTACTTCTATCAGTAGATATTCTCCAATCTATTAATAACTCATCATTCTGATATAACCCTAATACAATGTTAGTGTTCCCTACATCAATAGCTAAAATCATCCTCTTTCTCTCCTTATCACTTATTGTTAATTCCCAGAGCTAAATCCCTGATGGTATAAAGATACTTCACCAGAATAGAATCTTCTAATTTCATTGTCAACCTTCACAAGTAATGCTCCATCTTCAGCTATATCAAAAGCCTCTCCTATTATCTCTTCTTTATTATTATCTAGCTTTACTGTCCTACCCAGAGTATAAGAATAACTTTTCCACTCCTCTAATATATCTTGGAAGTTATTTAGTTTCTTATAACTCATCTCTAACTCTTCTAATAAATCTTGTACAAATTCAACTCTACTTATCTTCTTACCTGTTTCAGTATAAATTGTAGTTACTTTATTATGTAAAGACTCATCAAATATTTCTATAGGAAAATTGAGATTAATCCCCATCCCCACAACTAAATAATCGACTCTATCTAACTCAGCACCCATCTCAGTTAAGATCCCACTGACCTTCTTATCACCAACGAGAAGGTCGTTAGGCCACTTTATCTTAGCATCTACAGCACTTAGCTTACTTATTGTCTTAACTATAGCTAAAGAAGCTATATAGGTGGCTCTAGTAGCCAATGTAGGTTTAATATCAGGGCGTAAAATACAGGATACCCAAATCCCACCTAAAGGACTACAGAACTCTCTGCCTAAACGACCCTTCCCACTCTTCTGCTCTTCAGCAATAACTATTGTCCCTTCCTTTACTCCACTTTGAGCTAATTTCTTGGCTACATTATTAGTCGAATCTACCTCTTTATAATAAATTATTTCACGGCCAATTATCTCTGTATCTAAATTACGTTTAATCTCTTCTGGTAAGAGATTATCAGCAGGAGTAATAAGTTGATAACCAACCTTTGATGAAGATTCAATCTGATAACCTGCTTCCCTTAAATAATTAATATACTTCCAAATAGAAGTTCTAGATACTCCTAGCTTATTACTCAGCTCTTCTCCAGAGAGATATCTATCTTGATTTTGATAGAGCAAATCAAGTACCCTCTCTCTACGGTCTAAACTCTTTTTCATATTATCACCTCAAAGGATGCTTTAGTATTTTTATCAATAATATTCATTGGTTTATTTAAATGCTAACTCTCCTATTTATTATACTTTTTATCAATTATATAATACCTGCTACTAAAACTCAATAAAATAGAGTCTATTGCTAGATAATATATAGCTACAAAATCAAATTTAGAAATGGGGATATATGAGATATTGCGACACTTTTACTTCAGTTCACAGTGTACAGTGGTTTACACGAAGAGTCTTGTCTTCTAGACTCGTAGGGACGGTTGACAGTTAAGGTCTTTAAAACCGAAGGAAATTTTTGTTTGAACGAAGCAAAAATTGAGCTAGAATTTAGAGTTCAATTAAATTTTGGCTAAAGAATCTGATTAATGGTAATAGTTAGTACTCTGATTGCTGAGTGAGTTTAATTTTCTTCTTGATTGGATTTATCACGAAGAGTTTTTATTCTTTAAAACTCGTAGGTTTGGTTACTTTTTCATCAAGGACGCCCTGTAGGAAGTAGTCTTGGGCTGAAAACGTAACCCGCCCTTAGGCGGAACCTAAGATTTTGTCTACTTTTTAAAAGTGGAAAATGTCGCAATATCCCCATTAAGTCTCACTTTAGACTTGAAGCATATAAATGAACTAATAATAAGATTTTAACATAAAAAAAGAGCCAACATCGGCTCTCTTTATCACTATTATAAATTAAAACTTATTTGTTAATGCTAGAGAAAACTCTAATCCACTAAAATCTACATCTTCAATTTTAAGAAATCTATATGCTGTTCTACCTATTAACGCCATATTGTCAGTAAGTGGTAATTTTGATTCTAGACCTATCCTAGCACCTAAGTCATTCTCGGAATCAGAAGACCCTCCATTTTCAAATTTACCTCTATAAATTCCCAATGCCCCATCTAAAGAAAAATTGTCTAATAACTTATATGTAAAGGTACCTAAAAAACCATTAAGAGTTACATCGGTTCCATCTACACCATAAGATGTATAATCCCATTCTCCTCCAAAAGCTAACCTCTCATTACTCCACTTTCTAGCTCCAATAAGAAAACCCTCACTAGAATCATCACCTGCTTCATCCTCATCAAAATTATAGAAATTAATACCTATATATTCTTCCCACTTTCCTGTAGAGTTAGAAGCACTAACATTAGTTGTAACTGCTAATATTAGTGTTAATAGAAGCATAAAAACAGATACCTTTTTCATAATTATTCCCCCTTAACATTTTTATCCAGTTATAAGGTTATACTATTTTTATAATTATGTCAATAATATTCCATTTAATAACTCAAAAAAGTCCCCCTTAAATTTAAGGGGGACTTTCTCAAAGTAATTAAATTTAAGATTAAGCTTTAACATCATCTTTTAAGATACTGATTAAAACTGCAGCGACTACAGTACCAACCAAGATAGACACTGCATACATTAATGCATTACCTACAGCACCAGGGATAAACAATGTAAAGATTCCACCATGAGGTGCTCTTAAAGTAGCCTTAAACAACATTGATAATGCACCAGTTACAGCAGAACCTGCCATAATGGAAGGAATAACTCTAACTGGATCAGCTGCTGCAAAAGGAATTGCACCCTCTGTAATAAAGGAGATACCTAATACTGCTGCTGCTTTACCAGCTTCTTTTTGCTGTTTATCAAATTTCTTTGGAGCAATAAATGTTGCTAATGCTAGACCTAATGGTGGCACCATACCAGCCGCCATCACAGCTGCCATTGGAGCATACACCTCAGATGCCAATAATCCAGTAGCAAAAGTATATGCTGCTTTATTAACAGGTCCACCCATATCAAAGGCCATCATCGCACCTAAAATCAATCCTAACAGTACTCTATTGGTTCCAGACATTCCCTGCAACCAAGCAGTAAGAGCATCCATGATATTCTTCATCGGTGTTCCAAGTACATAAATCATCAATAATCCAATAATTAATACAGATAATAAAGGTAGAATCAAAACTGGTTTTAATCCTTGGAAGTTCTTAGGTAACTTAATATTGTCATTTAAGAACTTAGTAATATAACCAGCTAAGAAACCAGCTACCAACCCACCTAAGAAACCAGCACCGATATTAGCAGCCAACATACCACCAACCATACCAGGAGCAAAACCAGGACGATCAGCAATAGAGCTAGCGATAAATCCTGCCAATACTGGAATCATCAAAGCAAAGGCTGTTCCTCCACCAATTGTCATTAAGGCTGCAGCCAAAGTTCCTTCCTGTTCAAAAGCTTTAATCCCAAAAACAAAGGAAAGTGCAATTGCTAAACCACCAGCTACCACAAAAGGTAACATATTAGAAACACCATTCATTAAGTGCTTATAGAATCCACTTCTTTGAGAGCTTCTTTCTGCTTTGTGTTGTTGTACATTATCTAATAAGTCCTCTTCTGGTTCAAAACCTTTAGCCTTCTCTAAAGCCTCTTCTATCAAACCTTTAGGATCTTTGATTGCAGCTCCTACTGGCACAGAAACAACAGGCTTTCCTTTAAAACGTTCTACATCTGCATCGGTATCAGCAGCAACAATAATAGCTTCTGCTTCTTTGATATCCTCTGGAGTCAATCCATTCTCAATTCCCACAGAACCTCTAGTCTCTACTTTAATATCAATCCCTTTTTCTTTAGCAGCTCCTTCTAAAGCTTCAGCAGCCATATAAGTATGAGCTACACCAGTTGGACAAGCAGTTACAGCTAATATTCTCATTTTATTTCCCCCTTTAAAATAATAGTAGTTTACATCTTAGTAAACTCCATCTACTAATACCCTCTTATAGATGAAAAGATTATGCTTAGGGAACTTATAAGACTTATTTATGGAATCTACTTTATGATTATAGAACTCTAAAATAAAGCTTATATTAATGTAATACTATAGACAAACAACTCTAGAATGAAACAATAGAAAGGTAATGTAACACTTTTGTGTCAGGAATCGAGAATCTGGAATCAGTCTGTTTTACTGATAACTGGTTGCTGACTCCTGATTCCTAAAGGTGTCACAATATCCCCATTAAATTACACTTTAGACTTGGATATCTATATAGATAAACAACTTTAGAATGTAATTTAAATATCCTAATAATTTAATACCTTTAAGTTCTTCGAATAAAACTAAAAGATTAATTAATCTTTTAATCTTTAATTCGTGTTAATTCGTTGCTAATCTTTAGCTTTTGATCTTTAGTCTTTTATTACACTTTAAAGTTGGACACCTATATAGATAAACAACTTTAGAATGAAATAATAGAAAGATAGTGTTACACTTTTTGGAATCTGGAATCAGTAGTCCGGAATCAGTTATAAACACTGATTCCAGATTCCTGATTACCGACATGAAAGTGTCGCTATATATTCATTCTATTCAAAACTGAATATTGAGAACTTTCTAAAAAAAATTAAAAATTTGCTTTCTTATAATCTCAAAATATATTTCTAATCGATTAGAAATATATTTAAAAAATTTTTAAATATATCCTTCTAAGCCAATTAATAATCCAATAAGTAATTTAAACCTTATTAACATAATAAAATACCCATTCTTTGACACAGATAGATCGTCAAATTAAAGTATGGGTATTATAAACTGATAGTCTTATTATCCTTATTATGCCATTGTAGTTAAACAAATAACTTATCTTCACCCCCTTAAAAAGAAATATCAAAATCATCCTAGCCTAATATCGGCTTCCTTATATTAGTTATATTTTATTTTTCTAACCGTTTAGAACATGCAGAAAAATTTTTGGTTCAAATTTATCCCCTAAGAACAATCTTTCTAACCGATTAGAACAACTTGCTAACTTATATAAGAATTATATACTAACAGTTTTATAATGTCAAGCAAAAATAAAAAATATGTAAGATTTTTTATTAAATAATATCTAAAAGCTACTCTTACTATAGATAAACAACTTTAGAATGTAATATAAAACCAACCTCACCCCTAGCCCCTCTCCTCCTATCAGGAGAGGGGAATAAAAGATGCTTTAGTCCTC
>NZ_JBSQYM010000079.1:0-13288 GCF_055140805.1 Orenia sp. | reverse complement strand
GAATAAAAGATGCTTTAGTCCTCTCTCCTAAGGTAGGAGAGAGTTAGAGTGAGGTATGAAAGGTTTTGATTTATTTCATTTTAGACTTGGAGATCTATAATTATAGATATATATTTAGAATTTAATTTTTTCATAATAAATTTAATGCTTGAAAAATTTTAAAATTTAAAGTCAAAAAATATATTGGACATAGATTTACACAGACTGAAACCAGACTAAAACATAAAAAAGATAAAATTATTAAAGCTTTTAAGTCGGATCTTAGTCAAATTTTAGTCTGTGTCAAAATAGGTTTTGATTTATATATTTATGAAAATTATTAGTTCAACTTATATAGTTAATACCTATTAATAGAAAAACTGAGATAATATAATTATAATCTATGTTGTTAATTAGTATAAAGGAGTGGTAGTTATGATGCATGGCTTTGGACATGGTTATGGTATGGGCAACTTTTTTGGAGGTGGAATGCTAATGATGGGACTATTTTGGATAGTAATAATTGTTGCGGTAATCTATTTTATTAGAAACTCTAATAATTCTGTAGATAGAAATTCGCCAAGCATAGTTAAAGAAGACCCTATTGAAATTGCTAGAGAACGCTATGCTAAAGGTGAGATTAGCAAGGAAGAGTTACAAGAGATTAAAGAGGAGCTAAGAAAGTAGATTTAAGCTTTAATTAGCAGGGAAATTTTAATTTGTCTACTCTATAGGCTACATTTTAATAGGTATTATTCTTTATTTTTGCAGGAAAACAAATCTCTTTCTTCAAATAATAAAATAGTAATAGTTACTATTTAGATGAAGGAGGAGATATTTATTAATAATTTCGTTAAACTTTATGGGAAAGCAACTATAACTGCATTTGGTTTCTTCTGGAAGGCTGGTTGGGCCTTTATTTTAGGCTATTTTATCAGTAGCATGATTCAAAGCTTCGTCCCTAAGAAGAAATTAACCAAATATATGGGTGAAGCCAATTTAAAGAGTATCTCGTTATCTACGATTTTTGGTGGAGCATCGTCTTCTTGTTCCTTTGCAGCTTTATCAGCAGCGAGGGCGTTATTTTATAAGGGAGCACATTTTATTACAATTGTAGCCTTTATGTTTGCCTCCACTAATTTAGTAATAGAATTAGGAATTCTAATCTTAATCTTTTTGGGGTGGGAGTTTTTAGCTGCTGAAATCATTGGTGGTTTGGTCTTGATTGCAATCAGTAGTATCTTAATTAAGATTACTTATCCTGATAGCTTGATTAAAGCTGCTAGAAAGAAGGTAGAGAGTGATACAGATTTAGCAGAGGAAGATTTTGATTGGAAAGAAAGAATCACCAGTAAAGAGGGATGGAACTTAGTTGCTAAGAACTTTGTGATGGAGTGGAAGATGGTCTGGAAGGAGATATTAATCGGTTTTACTATTGCAGGTTTTGTAGCAGTCTTTGTTAGTGATGATATCTGGGCTAAGATATTTTTAATGGAGTACACTAATTCATTACCATCTTGGTTGATTGCTATTGAAAATGCTTTAGTAGCTCCCTTTGTAGCAGCCATGACCTTTATTGGTTCTATGGGCAATATTCCACTAGCTACAGTTTTAAATGCTAACGGAGTCTTTTTTGCTGGAATTATGGGTTTTATCTATTCTGATTTGATGGTACCACCCTTAGTTGCTGTGAATGTTAAGTATTATGGCAAGAAGGTAGCTTTTTATATAGCAGGTATTATGTATTTGAGTATTGTTTTGACTGCATTAATTTTAAATGGATTGTTTTCTGTAATTGGGATTGTTCCAGAGAGTACTAAAGTAATTACTGAAATGACTCAATTTAAGATAGATTATACTTTCTGGATGAATATTTTCTTTGTAGCTTTAGCAGGAGCTTTGATTTATCTTTATAAAAGACAAATGAAAGAGAAAAGTAGTCATGGAGATATGGACCATGGGGAAGAAAATAATAGTTTGGATATTAAAGGTTTATTTACTAAAGCCTTTATTTTGATTTTATTAGGAGGAATAATCTCTTATATAGCAATTTAATAAATGCTTAATCATGCTTAGCTGATGTTATGGACTAATCAGCTGAGGATTTCTTTATTGTATAGGTGATTAGAGTTAATAATGAAATTGAATTCTGAAAACTATAAATAAGGATATCATTAAAGGAGGAAGATTATTTGTGTATAAAAAATTGATAAAATTAAAGATAGATATAATCGGATTGCACCAATCTATCATAAGTTAGAAGCAATGATGGAAAGAGGAAGAATGGGAGTTAGCGTGAAAAATTATGGAAACAAGTTAAGATAATAGCTCAAGATAGAAAAGAGCTTAGATTATTGGAGGATGGGGTTGGTACTGGTAAGAATATTCCTTATTACCCTGAAGGGATTAAAATTTATGATTGGGAAATTGATGTGCCTTTTTAATATAATTAGAGTATAGTTTTTGATTTAATAGTTTGTCATTATTGATTGTAAGATATGAAATCTTAATTAGAAGACTGAAATCTATTTATAATTATTAATTCTTAGCCACTATTAGTACATTCGGTGGCTTTTTCATATTTACCACTTTTAAATCAAGCTTTTTATGTTATAATATATAATGTTGTAGTATACAAATTGAGATATATTATCAAAAGGAGGAATAAATATGGCAGAGGATAAAAGGTATTTAATTCAAACCTACGGTTGTCCGTCTAACATAGCTAGAATGATTGAATTAGATAAAGAAGAAACCCCTCTAAGGCGAGTAAAGTAGAGGGGTTTTTGCTTTTAAACTTGCTTATAATATCTGATATTAGTAAAAGTGAATTGTTTTAAGGAGGATTAAGGAAATAGTCATAAAGTGTATAGCAAATACTAAAGATATCATAATAAAGCTGAGTGTTTTTTGGTTGAATTTTTGTTATTCTCTATTTTTATAGAAGGATAATTATAATCTTTGCTTAATTAATAAAATAGAATAAGAAATAATCGGTGAAGATACTAAATACATATTAGAGAAATAAAAAAGGCGGGATGGTTATGAAGAAGCTACCTATAGGTATTAGTGACTTTAAAGAGTTAAAGGAAAATAATTATTATTTTATAGATAAAAGTTTATTTATTAAAGATATAATAGATGAAAATGCCAAGGTTATTTTATTACCTAGACCCCGAAGATTTGGAAAAACTCTTAATCTTTCTATGTTGTATTACTTTTTCAGTAATACAGATGAGGATTATAGTCATTTATTTAAGAATTTGAAGATAAAAGATACAGAAGATAGATATTTAGATAAGCAAGGTAAGTATCCAGTGGTGTTTTTAACTTTTAGAGGAGTAAAAGATTTGTCATGGGAAGATTGTTTAGAAAATATACAGGATATTATATCTAGTCAGTATGAAAGTCATGCCTATCTATTAGAAGGTGAATTATTAAGCGATAAAGAAAAGACAGTTTATCGAGATATAGTTAATTTATCAGCTAGTAAGGTTCATTATCAGAAAGCCTTATCTAAATTAATTTGTTACCTAGAGCGGTATTATAATCAGAAAACAATTGTACTAATTGATGAATATGATCAACCTATTCAAAGTGGTTACATGAATGGTTATTATGAGGAAGTAATAAGCTTTATGAGAGGATTTTTAGAAAGTGGATTAAAGGATAATAATAGTCTAGAAAAGGGTGTTTTAACTGGAATTTTAAGAGTAGCGAAAGAAAGTATTTTTTCTGGTTTAAATAACTTAATGGTTAGTACTTTATTAGAAGATAAATATGATAGTTACTTTGGATTATTAGAAGAAGAGGTAGAAGAAATATTTAATGATTATAGTTTAGAGTACAGGATAAAAGAGGTAAAGGAATGGTATAATGGTTATAACTTTGGGGAAAAGACTCTTTATAACCCTTGGTCAATAATTAATTGTATATACTATCATGGAGAATTAAAACCTTATTGGGTCAATACTAGTGGGAATGAAATAATTAAAGGTCTGATTATTAATGGAGATAGTGAGATAAAGAGTGATTTGGAATTGTTAATCAAAGATGAATCTATTGAAAGAAAGATAGATGAGAATATTGTTTTTGCAGATGTAGATAAAAAGAGTACTTCTCTGTGGAGTTTTTTATTATTAAGTGGTTATTTAAGGGCTAGTAATAGCCAGAGGAGAGGAGCTAGACTTTATTGTGATTTAGAAATACCTAATCAAGAGGTTAAATATATCTATGAAGAGATTATATTGGATTGGTTTGAAGAGAATATTACTAGTCAAAAGCTTAAATTAATGTTAGAGGCTTTAACTAGTGGAGATATAGAAATATTTTCTAGTATTTTTACAGAGTTTGTTTTAAATAGTATGAGTAGTTTTGATATAGGAGGTAATGAACCTGAGAAGGTATACCATGCCTTTGTATTGGGATTACTTTTAAACTTAAGAGATAATTATCAGGTTAAATCTAATCGAGAGAGTGGTTATGGTCGTTATGATGTTATGATTATCCCAAATAAGAAAGATAAGCTAGGGATAATTATGGAGTTTAAAAAGGTTAATGAGTATAAAAAGGAAATTTTAGAGGAAGCTGTTGAGGAGGCACTAAAGCAGATTAAAGAGAAGAGATATAAGCAAGAACTATTGGCTCAAGGAATAGAGGGTATTATAGAATTGGGTATAGCTTTTTCTGGTAAAGAGGTTATGATTAAAAAATCTTAAATTATTAAAACTCTGTATTCTAGTTAAAGATACAGAGTTTTTCTGTTAGGTAATAGTTTGAATATATTAAGTAGTTTTTGTTGTGCTTTACAACTGCACGATGAATTATGTGATATGGTGTTATTATAAAACAACTTTTTTCTTAGGTTTGGGGTAGGTGAGGATTAAAGGCATAGAATCTTGAAGATGAGGTAAGATAATATTCATATTATTTAAATTTAAGCGAGGTGAAAGCTAAATGAAAACATTTAAAATATCTGAAAAAAGTCCAACACCATTACTATATGATTTTAATATTTTTATCAATTATTTAGAGGAGAATCAAATTACTTTAACCAAGACTAATCAATATTTACGAGGGAAAGATTTATTCAAGTTAAATCAGTTAATGACTAATCCAATTGAAGATGTAACTACTAGAACTCCTCAAGAGACATATCCACAATTACATCTATTTTATAATCTAATTTTAGCAGGAAAGTTATATGAGAAGGAATTTAAAGGTAAGACTAAAATCTTACTAAAGTCAACAGACCTCTTAGAGAAGTATCAATACTTAACTATGACAGAGAAGTACTTCTTTTTACTAGAAACCTTCTGGATTGATGCAGATTGGAGAGTTCTTCAAGGGGGAACCTTTGGTAAGGCTGATGTCTATACTGTCACTCCTGTAATGGAGTTTTTGTCTCAACAATCTGCTGGTCAAAAGATAGATATTCAAGATACCAAACATGGTCAAATACGACAGATGATGTGGGATTGGGAATACTACTTACTTTATTTTGAAATTTTTGGTTTTTGGCGGGTGCTAATCGATGAAGCTACTAGGAAACAAATGTCTTCTAGAAGAGCAACATTTGCTGAGATGTTAATCCCTACTGAGTTTGGGATTAAGATGGCGAAGGTATTAAAAGAAGAACGGGATTTAGAAAGATGGAATCTTTCTTATAGGGAAGCTATGGGCGAGTGGAATGTGGTGCCTGGTTCTCCACTAGGTGAGATAGACCACGACCCAATTGATGAATTGATGCGTACTTTTGGAGAAGAAAAGATTAGAAATATTTTAGAAAAGAAGGAGATAGAAGAGACTAAAGTAGAAGTTTGGGAAGAAGAGAAATTCTTTAAACCTTTTCAAGACCTCTTTGTTAAAGGAGAATTGCAAAAGACTATTAGTAAAAAGCGGAGCAAAGATTTTGTAGAAGGTAATTATATCTTTAAAGTATCATTGAAGAGAGGTTTGTGGCGAAGAATTAAAATATCTTCTACTAATACTTTACTTGATTTGCATCAAATTATTCAAAATGCTTTTGATTTTGATGATGACCATTTATATGCTTTTTTTATGAGTGGTCAACCTTGGAGTAAACCTAAATTTACACATCCTCAGGATTATGATGGTATCCCAGTTACTGAGGTTAAAATTGGAGAGTTAGGATTAAAAAAAGGTCAAGAGATACTTTATTTATTTGATTATGGTGATGAATGGCGCTTTAGTGTTAAGTTAGAAAAGATTAATACTAAAGAAGAACTAGTAGAATCAGAGATAATTGATGAAAAAGGTGATGCACCAGAGCAGTATCCCGATTTTTTTGATTCAGGGTGGGAATAGAAGGATAATTATAATCTATAACTAACTAATATAGTAATGGGTAACAAGAAAGAAATTAGTACTAGGCACTGCTTACTTGTCACTCGTAACTGCATTAAGAAGGTGGGATAACTATGAATAAATTACCTATAGGAGTTAGTGATTTTAAAGAATTGATAGAAAACAAGCATTATTTTATAGATAAAAGCTTATTTATCAAAGAGATAGTAGATGAAGATGCTAAAGTTATATTATTACCTCGACCAAGAAGGTTTGGAAAGACTCTCAATCTTTCTATGCTGTATTATTTTTTTAATAATACAGAAAAAGATTATAGCTATTTATTTAAGGGGTTGCAGATAGAGAATGTAGATAATGAATATTTAGCTAAACAAGGTAAATATCCTGTGATAGAATTAGATTTTAAAGGTGCTAAAGCTGATGATTGGGAAAGCTGTTTTGATAATATTAAGAGAGTAATTGCCAAAGAATACAAAAAACATAGTTACTTATTAGATAGTGATGTCTTAATCTCTTATGAAAAAGAAGAGTATAAAAAGATAATCTCACATCAGGCTGATAGTGCTGCTTATCAGTTTAGTCTAGAGAATTTATCTGAATATCTTAAAAAATACTATAATCAGAAGGTAATAGTTCTAATAGATGAATATGATGAACCTATTCAAAGTGGGTATGTGAATGGTTTTTATAATGAGATTATTACCTTTATGAGAGGGTTATTAATTCGAGGGTTAAAAGGAAATGTTAATTTAGAAAAAGGTATTTTAACAGGGATCTTAAGGGTAGCCAAGGAAAGTATATTCTCTGGCTTAAATAATTTAGTGGTGAGTACTTTATTAGAGTCTAAGTATGATAGTTATTTTGGTTTATTAGAATCAGAAGTAGAAGAAATTTTTAATGATTATGGTTTAGAGTATAGGCTAGAAGAGATAAAAGAGTGGTATAATGGTTATTATTTTGGTGAGAAGACACTTTATAATCCCTGGTCTATAATTAACTGTATCTATTATCAAGGAGAGTTAAAGCCTTATTGGATTAATACCAGTGGAAATGAAATAATAAGGGATTTAATTATTAATGGAAACAGTGAAATTAAAAGTAATTTAGAGTTATTAATCAAAGGTCAATCTATCGAAAAGAAGATAGATGAGAATATTATCTTTGCTGATATAGATAAGAAGAGTAGTTCTTTATGGAGTTTTTTACTATTAAGTGGTTATTTGCGGGCAAGTAGTAGTGAAAGAAGAGGTGCTAGACTTTATTGTGATTTAGAAATTCCTAATCAAGAGATTAAATATATCTATGAAGAGATTATATTGGATTGGTTTGACGAGAATATTACTAGTCAGAAGCTTAAGTTAATGTTAGAAGCTTTGACTAGTGGAGATGTAGAAATCTTTTCTGGTGTTTTTAGAGAGTTTATCTTAAATAGCATGAGTAGCTTTGATATTGATGGAGATGCACCTGAAAAAACTTATCATGCTTTTGTATTGTGGTTATTGTTAAATTTACGAGATGATTATCAAGTTAGGTCTAATCGAGAGAGTGGTTATGGTCGCTATGATGTGATGATTATTCCAAATCAAAAGAATAAGCTAGGTATAATTATAGAGTTTAAAAAGGTTAATGAGTATAAGAAGGAGAGTTTAGAAGAAGCAGTTGAAGAGGCATTAAAGCAGATTGACGAGAAGAGATATAAACAAGAACTATTGGCACAAGGAATAGAGGAGATTCTAGAATTAGGTATAGCCTTTTCTGGTAAAGAGATTATGGTTAAGAAATCTTAAATTATAAAACCTCTGTAGTCTAGTTAAAGCTACAGATTTATTAATAACTTTTTCTAATCATTCACTTTTAAATGATTAATTTTATGTTATAATATATAATGTTATAGTTTACGAACTGAGATATATTATCAAAAGGAGGAACTAACATGGTAGAAGTTAAAGATAAAAGGTATTTAATCCAAACCTACGGTTGTCAGATGAATGAGCATGATTCAGAAAAGCTGGCAGGCGTATTAGAAGGTGAAGGCTATCATCCAACTGAAGAGTTAACAGAAGCTGATATTATTATTTTAAATACATGCTGTGTCCGTGAGAATGCTGAATTGAAGGTTTATGGTAAAGTAGGACAACTGAAGCGATTAAAGGAGAATAATCCTGATTTAATCATTGGAATCTGTGGATGTATGATGCAACAAGAAGAGGTAGTTAATGAGATTAAGGCGAAGTATCGCCATGTAGATATAGTTTTTGGTACTCATAATATTCACCATTTTCCAAAGCTATTAAAGCAGGCTAAAGAGCAGAAAAATCCACTGGTACAAGTCTGGGATGAGAATACAGAACTAATTCCAGATATGCCAGTACAACGAACTGATGACCATAGAGCTTGGGTTACTACTATCTATGGCTGTAATAACTTCTGTACTTATTGTATTGTGCCCTATGTAAGAGGAAGAGAAAAAAGTCGTCCAATTGAAGATATAGTTAGAGAGGTAAAAGAGTTGGCGACTGATGGGGTTAAAGAGGTTACTTTACTTGGTCAAAATGTCAACTCTTATGGTAATGATTTTGCAGACAAGACTGATTTTGCTGATCTGTTGACAGCTCTTAACGAAATTGAAGGTTTAGCAAGAATTAGATTTATGACTGCTCATCCTAAGGATTGTAGTGATAGATTGATTGAAGCTGTAGCTAACTTAGAGAAGGTCTGTAACCATTTTCATTTGCCAGTACAAGCAGGAAGCAATAAAGTTCTTAAAGCTATGAATAGAAATTATACTCGTGAGGAATATATAGATTTAATTGAACGAGTTAGAGCTAAAAATCCTAATGCTTCTATCAGTACCGATGTAATCGTTGGCTTTCCAGGGGAGAGTGAAGAAGATTTCCAAGATACCTTAGATTTATTTGAGAAGGTAGAGTATGATATGGCATATAGCTTTATGTACTCTAAGCGAACAGGTACTCCTGCGGCTAAGATGGAAGAGCAGGTACCTGATGATGTTAAAAATGATAGATTACAGAGACTAATAGATTTACAAAGTAGTATCAGTATGAAAAATAATCAACCTTATTTAAATCAAACAGTAGAAGTATTAGTTGAGGGAGAGAGCAAGAATAATCCGGAAACCTTAACAGGTAGAACTACTACCAATAAGATAGTTATCTTTGAAGGTGACAAGAATTTGACAGGTCAACTAGTTAGTGTTAAAATAAACAAAGTACAGAGTTGGACTTTGTATGGTACAATAGTCGATTAATCTCTGTTGCAAATAATCAAAAGGGATGTGTAGTTTTATGTCAATTATGAACAAAGCTAAAGATTTGGGAGATGCACTTGTAGAATCTAGTGAATATAAGGAGCTATTGGTAGCTCAAGATACTATGCAAGCTAATGAAGAAGCTCAAGGAATCTTACAAGAGTTTCAACAAAAGCAACAAATGGTACAGATGATGACAATGAATGGTCAAGAAGCAACTGATGAAGTAAGAAAAGAGTTAGAAGGATTACAAACTAAGATGCAAGAGAATGAAGATATTAAAAACTTTATGAAAGCTCAAAATAAATTTAACCAAGTTATGCAGACTGTTAATCAAGTTATCTCTGCAGCTTTAGCTGGAGAAGAAGAAGGTTGCGGTTCTCATGCTGGTGGATGTAGTGGCGGTTGTTGTTAGTACTTATAAAAAATAAAACTCTAGACTCGTACGAGTCTAGAGTTTTATTTTTTTTGTACTTTGTAAATTATAGAGATAGTAAGTGAAAATTTTAACCGTGCAATTTTTGTAGTATTGTTAGATAGAAGTAATAATAATTTAATAAAGAAATGGCTGCAATCTCATACTTAAATACCTAGATTTACCTAAGATTTTTCTTTTAAAAAGAGTTATAATTTGTAGTAGGTATTTATAGTCTAGCTTTATTTCTACTTATTATAATTAAATTTTAGAGAGGATGTTAATAATTAAGAGACTAGTCGCAGTTATTTTAGTAGCAGTGTTTACAGTAGGTTTTTCTGGTATAAGTTATGCTTTAAATAGTCCAGGGGTTGTACAGAACCATGGGGCTATCACTGGAATCTTAGTCAGTGACCATGGACTTAAATTGAGTGGTGAATATGGCCTTACTCCTCAATTAGCCTTGATAGGTACAATGGGAGATCCAATTTCAAGATTAGGAGTAAAATATGAAGTTAATGGTAACTTTGCTTTGTTAGGTGGAATTACTGATAGTAGTCCTTTTATTGGAATCAATGGCTCACATAAGATTAACAGTGATATTAGTGGACTTTATGAATTTGACTTGTCTTCAAGAAGGAGTGATTTATCTTTAATGTATGAGTTAGGTTTAAAGATAAACTTAGATGCAAAGGTAGATTTAAGAGCAGGGGTTCTAGGTTTTATCGAAGATAGCTATCATCATTATCACACCTTAGAGGTAGGTATAGGTTATAATTTTTAATAAATATAGTAGTTTAATCTTAGAAGCATCCTTATTTAAGGATGCTTTTTTTACATAACTAGAATTTTTAGACTATTTTTTAACTGCTGAATATTTTATTGATAAATTTCTTATTAAATTATGATAATATAACTTTTTGATGAATAAATTTAAATTAAGAATTATCTTAGGTTGATAAGGAAGTGGCAGAGTGATTATCAAAATAGAGAAGTATACAGTATATTTAGTAGTATTATTTATATATCTAATCTGCTTTTTACCAAGCAGATTAGATATAAGCAAGGTACTCTTATCAACAGAACCAATTACTCAGCAAAGGATAATAGTTATAGATCCAGGTCATGGTGGAATAGATGGAGGAACTAGTTATGGAGGTATTTTAGAGAAGGATATTAATCTAATCATTGGATTAAAATTAAGGGATTATCTAGAGAATAAGAGTAATACTAGGGTGCTTATGACTAGAGAAGATGATATATCTCTAGATCATCTTAATAAGTACTCTAGCAGTCGCCATACAAGAGATTTGCGGGCTAGATTAGATATTATAAATCAAGAAAAGGTAGATCTATTTATCAGTTTACATGTTGACCATCGTATCGGTCAGTCTTGGCAACGAGGAGCTAGTGTTCTTTATTATCCTCGTCATCTTCAAAGTAAGAGGTTGGCTGAGATTATACAAAAACACCTCAATCAGTTAGAGTATCAAGGCTTTAAGAATAAGCACCAAATTAAAAAGAGAAGAGATCTCTATATTTTGAAGGCCAAAAATACTCCAGGTATTTTGATTGAATTAGGATTTATCACAAATCAGCATGATAGATACTTACTACAGCAAAGAGATTATCAGATACTATTAGTAAAAGCAATTTATCAAGGTATAGAAGAGTATTTTTCAAGTTTTCAATTTTTAGAGAAAGAATAGTTTCAAAGAGAAGAAGGTATATTAACTCAAATTTTAAGGTTGAGCTTAAAACTAGATGAATTTAGCAAAATAAAATCAATGCTTTACTTAAGGTTAGTTTGAGATTTAGAGTAAATTTAATGATTTAACTGAAATTGTATCAATTGAATCTGACAAAATATAGATATTTTACTACAAGTTATAGAAGTTAAATGTATAAAAGATGAGGAGGTGTATTATTATGCTTAAATTTCAGAAGAATTATTTTAAATATCTGATTATCGGTTTCTTGATTACCGCTATTATGACCTTGTTTATTGAAGGCAATCAACTCTTAGCAGCAAAGGGCTTAGTAGAAATTCCTCAAGAGCAGGGATTATCAGCCCAATTGAGAGTTAAAGTACGAAACTTTTTATTGTATTCTAAGATTAGCCATCTAGCTACTAGTGTGATAGACAATAAGAGTTATCAAACACGTAAAGATTTAGAAGAGAAGGCAGTTAAACTTTTAAGTGGTAGCCGATTTTCAGGTTTAAATATTGATAAGAGTAGCCTGATAAGTGATATTGGTTATAAAGGTGGTAGAGTTTATCTTAATCTATCAAATCAAATTTATAAATTAAATGTCTTTGAACACTTTCTAATTATTGAGTCTCTAGTAAAATTATTTGCTGATATATCAGGGGTAGAGGATATACAATTTTTGATTGGTGGTCATAAGGGTAAGCTCTCATCCCATTTAGATATTGTTAGACCAATAAAGGTTAGAAAGGATAATGCCCAGATAGCAATTATTATCGACGATTTTGGCAATAGAGCTGAAGGGACTGATGATATTCTAAAATTAAAGCAGAGGATTACCTGTGCAATCATTCCTTTTAAAGATGATTCTACAGAAGAAGGTAAATATGCTCAGAAGCTAGGGTTTGATGTGATTATCCATCTGCCAATGGAATCTGAGTTAGATCGACCTAATTGGATGGGAATCAAGCCGATTTTAACTACCTTATCTAATGAGGAGATTAGATCAAGGATGGAAGAGGCTATAGCAGATATTCCTAATGCTATTGGATTTAATAATCACACTGGCGGTAAAGCAACTGCTGATAAACGGGTGATGCACGTTCTTTTAGAGGTAGCTAAAGAGAGAGGACTAGTAGCTATAGATAGTAGAACAACTCCTAAGACTGTAGTAGCTCAAGTGGGAAAAGAAATTGGTGTTAAAGTTTTAGAGAGGGATATATTTTTAGATCACAAAAAGGATTATGCATACATTAGAGAAGCAATGCTTAATTTAGCTGGTAGGGCTATTGTGCGGGGGAAGGCTATAGGAATAGGTCATGTAGGTCCACATGGAGGAAATGTAACGGCTTTAGTTTTAAAGAATTTATTGGATCCCATTGAAGATGCTGGGGTTGACTTTGTAGGAATTAGCAGTTTAATTAATAGCAAGTGATTAAACTGCTATTTTGAATATAGAGAGACAACTTTAAAAGGAAATAAATCAAAACTTTTCATACCTCACTCTAACTCTCTCCTACCTTAGGAGAGAGGACTAAAGCATCTTTTATTCCCCTCTCCTGATATGAGGAGAGGGGTTAGGGGTGAGGT
>NZ_JBSQYM010000078.1:0-21888 GCF_055140805.1 Orenia sp. | reverse complement strand
TATATTCTTTAATCCTTAACTTTAGCTCAAAGGTTTCTCCCTTCGAGTTCTGCGAACTCTTCGTGATGGAAAAATTCCCGACCGAATTTTTCCTATCTTCTATTTTCCAACTCTTGATATATCTCTTTTAAATCAACACCATAGTAGACCATCATCACCATTAAATGATAGACTAAATCAGCTACTTCATAAATAATCTCACCTTGATCATTCTCTTTAGCAGCCATTACTACCTCTGTAGCCTCTTCTCCTATCTTCTTTAGGAATGAATTCTCACCTTTTTTATATAATGATGAAGTATAGGAACCTTCCTTTGGATTTTCTTTTCTGTCTTTAATAACTTCATACAATTCATCTAATATATCAGAATCTAAAGACTTTTTATAAACCTCCTTAGGGTCAAATACCTTCTCTGCTTCTTTCTCCCGCTTAATCCCACGATAAAAGCAAGATTTATGACCTGTATGACAAGCTCCTCCAGTCTGTTTAACCTTTAAGAGCAAAGTATCACCATCACAATCATAATCTATCTCTACAACCTCTTGAATATGCCCTGAGGTTTCACCTTTCCACCATAGCTTTTGGCGACTTCTACTCCAAAAACAGGTTCTTCCTGTTCTAATTGTATTCTTCAAAGACTCCTCATTCATATAAGCCATCATCAAGACCTCTTTTGTCTCTGCATCTTGGATGATAGCAGGAATCAATCCCTTATCGTCAAACTTTAAATTTTTGATAGACATCTAACATTAACCCCCTCTTTCTTTAAATATTGTTTAGTCTCTTCAATTGTATACTCTTTAAAATGGAAGATAGAGGCTGCTAAGGCTGCATCAGCCTTACCTATAGTAAAGGCTTCTTTAATGTGTTCCAAATTTCCTGCTCCTCCTGAAGCGATAACTGGAATATTTACAGCCTCTGATACTGCCTTATTTAGCCGATTATCATAGCCGTCTTTAGTACCATCACCATCCATACTAGTTAAGAGAATCTCTCCTCCACCTAATTCTTCTATCTTTTTAGCCCAATCAACTACATCAATCCCTGTCCCTGTTCTTCCACCATGAACAAAGACCTCCCAAGAATCACCTTTCTGTTTTGCATCTATAGCTACAACTATACATTGACTCCCAAACTTTTGAGCACCTTCTCTAATCAACTCAGGATTATTTACTGCTGCGGAATTGATCGATATCTTATCTGCTCCTGCCTTTAATAGTTCTCTCATATCTTCAGTAGTTCTAATCCCTCCACCGATAGTAAAAGGAATAAATACCTTCTCAGCAGTCCGTTTAACTACATCAACCATCGTCTTACGCTTATCACTAGAGGCTGTAATATCTAAAAATACTAACTCATCTGCACCTTCTTGATCATAAAAAGCAGCCAACTCTACAGGGTCTCCTGCATCACGAATATCGACAAAATTAACACCTTTAACTACTCTTCCTTTATCTACATCAAGGCAAGGGATAATCCGCTTTGCTAACATAAAATCACTCCTAACCACTTATCTTAATTGCTTCTTCTAAATCTAGACTATCGGTATAGATTGCTTTTCCTGTAATCACACCTACTACTCCATCGCCTTCTATCTTCTTTAATTTCTTGATATCCTCTAATTTAGATACCCCTCCAGAGGCGATAACTTTTAACCCTGTCTCTTTTGCTAAGCTTTGAGTACTCTCAATATTTGGTCCTGTTAAAGTACCATCTTTGCTGATATCAGTAAAAACTACCCATTCTACACCTTTAGCCTTCATGGCTTTACCTAAATCAATAATAGTAGTATCAGAAGTTTCTAACCAACCTGCAGTGGCTACATAATTATTCTTAGCATCAATTCCTACTACAATTCTCTTGGCACCAAACTCTTTAATTCCCTCCATAACTAACTCTGGTTTCTCAATCGCAGCTGTCCCAATAATTACTCTATCTACTCCAACTGATAAGTAATTATTGATAATCTCCATAGTTCTGATTCCACCACCAACTTGCACTGGAATCTCTACCTCTTTAACGATTTTAGAGATTAACTCTAAATTAGTAGGCTTACCATCTAAAGCCCCATCTAAATCAACTATATGTAAACGACTAGCCCCTTTGCTTGCCCATAATCTAGCCATCTCAATTGGATCACCATACACAGTCTCTTGTTCAAAATCACCTTTATATAAACGGACACAATTTCCATTACGAATATCTATTGCTGGTATAACTTCCACTTACTCTACCTCCTCTACTATCTTCCCAAAATTCTTAAGAATCTGTAAGCCCTTATCACTACTCTTTTCTGGATGGAATTGAGCACCATAGACATTATCCTTAGCAATACTAGCTACAAACTCAATCCCATAATCACTTGTAGCACCTACTACATCCTCATTCTCTGTTTCAACATAATAGGAATGTACAAAATATTGGAACTCTCCATCAACTAATCCATCATAAATTCTATTATCCTGCTTGAGATTTAATTGGTTCCAACCCATATGAGGTATCTTAAGACCTAAATTACTAGGAAACTTCTTAACTGAGCCTGAAATGATATCTAAGCCTTTAGTATGACCAAACTCTTCACTCTCACTAAATAGTAATTGAAAGCCTAAGCAAATACCTAAAAAAGGCTTTCCTTCCTCAACTACTTGATAAATCGTATCTATCAAATCCAACTCTTGCAGGTTCTCAATCGCATCCTTAAAGGCACCTACTCCAGGTAGCACAACTCCATCTGCATCAAGTAACTGTTCTTTTTTATTAGTTATTTTTGCTTGATAGCCAACCTTTTCAAAGCTCTTTTGTACACTTCTTAAATTACCCATCCCATAGTCTATGATTGCAATCATTTTATCACCTCGCTTATTAAGTTTACAGTTGACAGTTGATAGTGTACAGTTAACATATTTAAAAGCATAGAAACTAATAAGATCTTAAATGATTTCGAACTTAACTGTACACTGTATACCGTACACTGTCAACTCACTCAAGTTTCCCTTTCGTTGACATTACCCCTGTAATCCTCTCATTAATAGCTACAGCCTTCGATAATGATCTGCCAAAGGCTTTAAAGATACCCTCAATAATGTGGTGAGTGTTATAACCTGCTAGCTTTCTAATATGTAGATTAAGACCCAAATTAAAGGCTACTGCTCTAAAGAACTCCTCTACTAGCTCTGTATCAAACTCTCCCACCTTATCCTTTAGTCCATCTACCTCGCAACTTAAATAATACCTCCCACTTAAGTCCAAGGCTATATGCACTAGAGCATCATCCATTGGAACAAACTCACTCCCATAGCGATTAATTCCCACCTTATCTCCAATGGCTTCTTTGATAGCCTGCCCCAGCACAATTCCAATATCCTCTACAGTATGGTGGTCATCTATCTCAACATCACCCTTAGCCTCCAATTCCAAATCAAAAAGACCATGTCTAGTAAATAAGTCTAGCATGTGATTTAAAAAAGGAACAGGGGTATCAATATTAGAGTTTCCACTACCATCTAAATTTATCTTTAAAGAGATCTCTGTTTCACTGGTCTCTCGCTTAATATCTGCTATTCTCATTTCAAACCTCCTCTTAATTAGTGTGAGTAGTGAGTGGGAGTGGGAGTGTGAGTGAATTTAAAATAGCCACAAAAGAACTATAATATTACAATGTGTTATTTATATCACACCCACACTGACACTCACACTTAATTTTCAAACCTTACCTTAATACTATTAGCATGGGCATCTAACCCTTCTACCTCAGCTATTCTAACCGCATCATCTTTAACCTTCTCCAAACCTGCTTTGGTATAGAAGATAATACTTGATTTCTTTCTAAAGTCATCTATATTCAGTGGAGAATAGAATCTAGCTGAGCCTCCCGTTGGTAAGACATGGTTAGGTCCAGCAATATAATCACCAATCGGTTCAGCAGCATACTCTCCCATAAAAATTGCCCCAGCATTCTTTATTTTACCTAAGATTGCAAAAGGATCATCAACCTTAACCTCCAAGTGCTCTGGAGCAAAGCGGTTAGTCAAGTCAATCGCTTCCTCTAAATCTTGAGCTACTAAGATAGCACCATAGTTTGCTAAGGACTCTTTACAGATATCCTGCCGAGACAACTTAGCTAACTGCTTCTCTAGCTCTAGCTTAACTTCCTTAGCTAATTCCAAAGAAGTTGTTACTAAGATACTTGAAGCTATTGGATCATGCTCTGCCTGTGATAATAGATCTGCTGCTACAAAACGTGGATTAGCACTCTCATCAGCCAATACCAAGACTTCACTTGGTCCTGCTAACATATCGATATCTACATAACCAAAGGCCATCTTCTTAGCCAAAGTAACATAGATATTACCCGGTCCTACTATCTTATCAACCTTAGTCATGGTCTCAGTACCTAAAGCCAAACCTGCTACTGCTTGAGCACCCCCAACCTTATAAATCTTATCGACTCCAACCTCTGCTGCTGTTACTAAAGTATATGGATTAATCCCTCCATCTTTAGAAGGTGGAGTCACCATAATTATCTCCTTAACCCCTGCTACCTTGGCTGGAGCACCATTCATTACTACCGAAGATACTAAGGGAGCACTACCGCCTGGTACATAAATCCCTACCTTCTCTAAAGGCTCAAACTTCTGACCTAAAATTACACCATCCTCTTTGATATCCATCCAGCTTTCTTGCAGCTGTTTGCTGTGAAATTCACTTACATTCTTAATAGAAACTCTAATTGCCTTTAAAAATTCATCATCAACTTGCTTGTAAGCCTCTTCAATCTCCTCTGCTTGTACTTCTAACCCCTTATCTTTTAAGTCTACCTGATCAAAGCGAGCTGTATACTCAAAGATAGCTTGGTCTCCTTTAGTTTTGACATTATCCCAAATCTCAGCCACAGCCTCTACCTGAGCTTCATTGTCAAAGGATGACCGGTTTAATACTTTATCTAGCTCTTTCTCTATCCCTGTTTCAGTAGTCTTTAATATCTTTAACATCTTTAATCCTCCCTCTTTAAGTTCAGTGTCTGTGTGAGTGATTAGTGTGAACAGATTAGAAACAATTTAAAATATAAAAAAAGTTCTGAACGTTACGCACTCACACTTCCACTAATCACCTTTTTCATCTTTTCAATTATATCTCGAATTCTTTTATACTCTGCTTTATAACTGACTTGATTAACAATCAATCGTGCCGAAGATTCTGCTATTTCAGCAATCTCAATCAGATTATTCTCCTTTAAAGTCGTTCCAGTAGATGTGATATCAACTATCATATCTGATAAGCCGATGATAGGCGCTAGCTCTATAGAACCATTTAACTTAACTACTTCTATCTGAATTCCATTCTGATCAAAGTATTGCTGAGCTACATTGACATACTTAGTAGCCACTCGTCCTGTAGGTGCTAATTGACTTAAGTTAGTAATACCTTTATCTTCAGGTAAAGCTACAACCAATCTACAATAACCTAAGCCTAAATCTAATACCTCACAGACCTTTGCTCCTGCTTCTAAGAGTACATCCTTTCCTGCTACCCCGATATCAGCTACTCCATTTTCAACATAAGTCTGCACATCTACCGCCTTAGATAAGATAATATCAATATTATTAGCTTCATCAGTCAAGACCAACTTTCGTGAATCATCATCAAGGTCTCGATTTACAATTCCAGCTTCTTGTAAAATCTCAACTACCGACTTAAATAATCTCCCTTTTGGTAAAGCAATAGTTAATTTATTCATACCTCTACTCCTCTCCATCTACTAAAGTCTTAACTTTAGCCTCTAATTCTTCTCCTACTACCTTTAATTCTAAGCCTTTACTGGCTGTATACTCTATAACTTCTACTAATTCTCTAGCAAATATCTCAATCTCTACCTGCTTACCTCTTCCTCTCAATTCTTCTGCCAGAGCAAAACCTTCTTTTTTATAAGCAGGGTCTATCAACAGCAAAACCTTCTCCTTATTAAGAGGGAAGTTATAATTTTGCTTCTCTAAAGATAATAATAACCGGTCGATACCTATTGCAAAGCCAGTAGCAGGTACTGAATAAGCAAATTTACTTACCAGCTTATCATAACGTCCTCCACCACAAATAGTATAACCTAAATCCTTAGTATATCCTTCAAAGACGATTCCTGTATAATAATTAAAATTTCGAACTACACTAAGGTCTATACAAATATAGTCACTAACACCTAACAACTCTAAATTACGATACACTTCCTCTAGATTAATCAACGACTCCAATGATTCTTGATTATCTACTAAATCTTTAGCCTTTTCAATAATCTCTATCCCACCCCGCAACTCTTGAGCTGATAAAATGGCCTCTTTCTGTTTTTCAGTCAATTCTGTACTAATTAGTAGTGCCTCTAATTCTACTACATTTCTTTGCGATAAAGCTTGACGGATTGCATTCTGCTTTTCTTCTTCTAACTTTGCTGCTTTCATAATCCCAGTAAAATAGTCTACATCACCAATATCAATCTTAAAGTTCTTAAGCCCCGATTGTTCAATTGCTTTAGCTGCCATAGCAATCACTTCAGCATCACCCATTGGACTTCCTACTCCCAACAGCTCTATACCTGCTTGATAGAATTCACGATATTGTCCTGCCCTTGGACTAGTATAACGAAAGACATTACTCTGGTAGGATAAGCGTAAAGGCAAAGGACTGTCCTTTAATTTAGTGGCTGCTACCCTAGCAATAGATGCGGTCATCTCAGGTCTTAAAGCCAAAATTTGACCTTTGCGATCAAAGAACTTATACATCTTAGTCTGCAATCCTTCTGTTCCAGCCGATAGTATATCATAAAATTCAAAGGTAGGTGTAATAATCTCCTCATACCCCCAACCTTTAAATAGATTATGCAATTTATCCTCTATGTATCTCTTCTTCTCTGCTACTTCTGGCAAATAATCTCTAGTTCCCTCTGGTCTCTGTAATTTAATCAATGTCAAAAGAACCCCTCCTCAATTACTTTATTACGTTAAAGTGATGATTTATTAAAATATAACATATATCCTTCTAAGTGTCAATAACATTTTGTAAAAATCAATTAACCTTAGTCAATTATTGAATAAATTTAGCTTTGTTGTTTGTAAATTAATTCTACTTTAATTTATTTTCCCCTTTATTCATAGCTTCTATTATTGGATTCGCCTGTAGAAAAACTCTAAATATGTCGTTATGTAGTAGTGCGACACTTTCGTGTCAGGAATCTGGAATCTGGAATCAATCTGTTTTGCTGATAACTGGTTCCTGACTCCTGATTCCTAAAAGTGTCGCAATATCCCAATAATACCTAATTTCAAATTATATATTCTTAACACTCCTCTTTAAAGAAAAATAAGTCTCGGGAATTCCCGAGACTTATTTTAATATCAATATTCAATTCTACCTAGCAAAGACATGGCTACCAATTTGAACTGTCTTCTCCCTAGTTTCTAGCCAAGCCCTTCCTACTGGATTAGCAGTTATGGGATTATAGAAGTAAAGAGCACCCTCTGTTGGGTCACTTCCTCTAAAAGCCTCTTTAGCTGCATTATATGATGATTCATTAGGCGGCAGATAGATCTGTCCATCATCTACAGAGCTAAACTGCTTCTTTTGATGAATCACACTATAAATTGTATTAGGAAATTTATTACTAATTACTCGATTGAGAATAACTGATGCTACAGCTACTTGACCCTCAAAGGGTTCTCCCCTAGCTTCAGCATGAACTGCCCTTGCTAACCAAGTCAGTTCATCTTTAGTATAACTCATACTCTCTCTACTTCTATGCCCACTCCAGCTTGACCCTTCTGCACTTTGACCATCGCCAAACAATTTGTTAAAAGCATAGATTAATACTATTGTAAAAGCTAAACCTTTATAAGCATCTTCTTTTGCCACCTCTGCTGCATATGCCTGATATGAAAAAGGGGCAAAAAGAGAAGCAAGGCAAGGCATTATTAATAGAAATACCAAAGTAAAAGCAATAATTGAAATAGTTCTACTCTTTCTCTCCATTTTATCCCCACCTTCTAGTTACTAGCTGACAATAATAAAGAAATAATTAAACCACCAGTCAACCAATAAATATTCTTCTTTAATTTATTAATCTCTTGCTGAGTTCCTGAGCCCTCTTCTAACTTAGTTAATCGTTTCTGTAAAGCTTGATTATCCTTCTCTAAAGAGCTTAATTTCTCTTCTAATTTTTTAGTTCTTTCAGCCTCTTCTTTTAAATTCTTTAGTATCTTAGCAACTTCTTGTTGCAATTGATTGATTCTATAATTTGTATTGACTACATCTTCTTTAAGAACTTTCTGCTCTTTATCAAGTTCTTTAACCTCACCCTTTAAATCTTCATTCTGACTGATAACCTCTACCAACTCAGAACGAAACTCTGAAGCCAAGTTCTTTAATGTCAATACATCACCTTTCTCTGGTACTACTTTACCTTGCTCAATATTATTTAAAATCTTAGCAATAACCTTCGCAAGTTCATAACGACTCACCTTATTCTCACCTTTAAATTTATTATCTTCATATAAAGACATATATCCCTTCTCTACTAGCTCTTTGACACTCTTATAAGCCCAATGGCTACTCGAGATATCATCAATTTTAGTATCAGCAAAAGCCGGAAGTGTAGCTGTAGCTACAAAAATGAAGACAAGCATAAAACTAATAAAACTATTTCTTACTTTCATATTAATTCCTCCTAATATTAAGTAAATTGTTAACCTTCTCCAGTTTTAGTTGCTTATTATTCTTATCATAAGCTAGAAAATCTTCAAAAGATAAATCAAAACTTCCTAAAGCCTTAATTCTAAAATGGAGTTTGGCTACTAAACCATCTTCTATATCCTGTTCATTATCCAAAGAAGCAGAGATTCCTTTAATTAGCCCCTCATGTTGGGAAACCACAGGTAGATCCCAACTCAATAACTTACCATTATTAATAAAGAGATTACCACGAGATACATAAATAGCCTCTAAGACCTTATTATTATAGCTAATATTGGTCTTTAATTGATAAAAGTCTGCTATATTCTTCAATCTTATTTCAGCAGTTAAATAATCACCTACTTGATAACCACCCTTTTTAGGTGCAATCTCTATCTTTGCTTTGGGTTTTAAACTGGGAATCAGGATATTATTTTTAGCTATTTCACTAAGAGCATTACTACTACTTAACTCTATTGAATAAGGCAATTTGCCATCAACTAGAGCTAAAGGTTTGACCTTCCAGAATAATTCAATATTTTCATTAGGTTCTAAAAATCCTATAAACTTCTCCTCTTTATCACCTTTGCTTAAAGTTAGGCCAGGTGGTAGAGCTAAATAGCCTTCTATTCCATAAGCTGTCGATGCTCCATAATTGGATATCTGAGCTTTTATATAAAAGCTATCTTTTATTAAGGAATCATCTTCTGCTTCCATCTGCTTAGGTGCCTGTAATTTTAACGATAATTTAGGTGGTCCAACAAATTTTAGCCCTCTACTTACTTGGTTATCATCGGTATTTTTAGCAGTGGCCTTGACTGTATACTCTACCTGCTGTTGTGATAACCTTCTAGGGCGAACCTCCCACATTACCTGTGCAGTCTGTCCTGGTGCCAAATTACCAAGTTCTTTTACCTTATAATTATCTATAGGTTCTAAGTTATCTGGAAGTACTAACTCAACCTTCACATCCTTTACTGTAATTTCAGCAGTATTCTGAATGTAAGCTACAATTTCTACAGTCTTATTAGGGTTGTCCATTACTACCTGTGCTGGTGATGTAACCCCTAAGGAGAGTAATCCTGGTACAATGGTAATACCTCCTAAGCCATAATTAGTTACATAAGTTTTAGTTTCTCCTGGCTTAATAGTACTTTCCTGCCAGAATAATGCCATAGCACTATCCAATTCAAACTCACCTTTGCGTAAAAACTCTTCTCCAGCTTTAAAATCAAAATCCCAAGGACCATCTGCTAAACTTCCCCAATCAGCAAAATAGACTTCATCAGGCGTAGTTACCCCAGCCCCTTTAATAGTTCCCTGTGCAGTTACCTTTGGATCTCTTAATTCATCAAAGGCCTGCCAGAAGGTTGGTACCTCCTCCTTTAAGAATAGACTATCACTAGTAACTGCTTGATTTGTAATTCTAAAGGGCGCACCATCATTTTCACCTAACATAGTATCAATCATAATTCTGGTACCTATTTGGTGCTCTACTTCATCTTCATTTGTCACCCGATAGGTTATCTGTAAAGTATCAGGCAAACCTGTAGTACTACTCTTAACAAAATTTAAAATTTGACTAACAACTATCTTATTAAATCTATATTTGGTGATAATTCTATTCTTATCTAGGGTAGGCTCTTGAAGCAACTCACCATACTCTCCATTGCGACCAGCCCTTTTATCAGTCTTACCACCAAAAATATAGTTTTTATTATCTATTCTAAAGGTAGTATAAGAGGTCCAAGGATGAGGATGACCATAAAGTAACGGTTTACCATCATCACCACTTCTAATTGGATCTCCTCCTGTAATATCAACAGCAAATCTACCTTTATTAAATTCATTTTGATTGACAATCACAGAGATATAGTCATTCTTCAACTGTAAATTGCCATATTGATCTACCTTAGCACTAACCTTAGAGGATATTAGTGCTAATAGTAGTATTAGAATCATCCCTAATTTTCTCTTCATCCTCTAACACCTCATTTCTAATCAAAGGATAAATCCAGATATTCAATACTAACTGGTTCTTCATTATTATAACGGAAGTGAACTACTAGCATCACTTCATAATCGGATTTATCAACCTTAAATTTCCACCCATACTGAACTGCTCTTTTAGCATAACTATTTAATTGCTTATGTGAAGAAGCTTCAACAACCTCTATCTGATCAATCTTTCCACTAGCCTTAACCTTCACCAATAACTTCACATCACCCTCTATCTCTGTATTTTGTGCATTTTTAGGATAACTGAGTTTTGGCTGACTAATGACCATATCTTTAGGCTTAGGCGGTGGTGGTGGTTCTACTTTAGCTTCTTCTTTGACCTCTTTTGGTTGACCTTCACTCTGATTAGTATTGTCTTGGTTAATCTCTTTAGTACTTTCTTCGTTAACCTCTTCATTCTTCACAGCTTTATCAGTTCTAGCCTCTGTCACAGTCTCTTTCTTAGCTGCAACTTCCTCTTTTTTATCAACCTCTTTTTGAGCAACTTTAATCTCTTCAGTACTAGTCTGACTAGTTATTACCTCATCTACCTCTTCTTTAACCTCCAAAGTAGCTTCTTTGGCAGGCTCTTTAATAGGCTCTTTAACAACTTCTTCTACTTCCTCTATTATATCTTCCTTAGCATTATCCTCTACTACAACTTCATTGTTCTCTTCTGCCTTTGGACTTTCAGCTTTCTCTTCACTATCTTGGTCTATCTGCCCTTTTATATTAGACTCTTCTTCAATGTCCTCTGCTACTTGAGCCACCTCTTTTACTTCAGGCGTTTCTTCTATTACCTTTTCAACCTCTACATCTTCTGCTAGATCTTTAACCTCTCTTGTATCTTCAGTAGTGTCTTCTACTTGAGGTCTTTTCTCCTCTTTCTTCTTCTCTAACTCCTCTAATAGTTCCTTCTTTTCTGACTTACTATCTTCTTGATATTGCTGAGATAGTTCTTGATTTTCAGCAACTACATCTTCTAAATATAGTAAGTCTAACTGACTTGTATAATTCATGGGATCACTTTGAAAAGCAGGTTGAACACCTGGATTGATAAAAGATAGCATGTACAACAAAACTCCATGAATAATAATAGAGATAATAAAAAACCTAGGAAATTCTCCTTGTCGTTTCTTCTTATATGCCATAATTATCACCTAATCCAATTTCTCTTTATTGGCTGCCAGCGCCAATCTATAGCCACCAGCATTACGAACTGTATCCATGACATTAATAATATTCTCATATTTTACTTCTTTATCAGCCTTGATAATAAAAACAGCATCAGGTGACTCTTTAATGATTTTGGATACTTCAAATTCAAGGAGCTGACTATCAACAAGATCTCCATCTAAATAAACCTCACCATTTTCAGCAATATTTAAAGTTAATTTAGTATCTTCCTTCTGCTGAGTAACCGTTTTAGCCTTAGGTAAATTAATCTCCAATCCAGTTGGAGTAGTCTTAAAAGTTGTAAATAGCATAAAAAAGACTAGCAAAAAGAAGATAACATCAATCATTGGTAAGATTTGAATGTTAGGCCTCTTCTTTAAATTAGATTTGAACATTATTATCACCTTGGCTTAAAGCTTCAACTAAATCTACAAACCAATAGTTGATATCCTCAATTCTATCCTGTACTAAGCCTAACAGATAAGTATAAATTAACATTGTAGGAATAGCTACAACTAAACCTACCGCTGTACTGATTAAGGCTTCAGAGATTCCAGAACTTAAAGCTGCTGGTGTTGCCATCCCTTGAGCACCGGCTAAAATATTAAAACTATCAATTATCCCCAATACTGTCCCCAACAATCCTAGTAAAGGAGATATTGTCGCAATTAAATCAAGTACTCCTAATCTTTTTTCTAATTTTTTAATCTCATTTTGCCCAATCAACTCCAAGTTGCTTCTTAACTCTTCTTTACCTTGACCATAATATTTAATTCCCTCTTCCAACATTCCAGCTATCGGCCCTTTTGCATTCATTGCAATCTTTTTGACTTCACCAATTTTACCTTTAGTCAACTTTAGTCTCACTGTCTCCAATAACTTGAAATTATTACCTTTAGCCTTCTTTAAATAGATTAACCGCTCTAAAGTAACCGCTAAGCTCACTACTGAACAGAATAGTAAAGGTATAATTGTTGCCCCACCTTGTTTTAAAATCTCCAACATAATTTGTCCTCCTTATAATCTCTTATATTTTAGAAATTCAATTGCGATATTCTATATATGCTTAAATACTCTACTTTATCAGCAGATAAATTTATTGCTAACATTAGTTCTTTATAAAAGAAAACACCTATTAATAATTCATAAATTGTCTATAATAGATTGTTTTTAAGTTTATTAATAAGATTATAGAGAATACAGTCTTTTAAAAGAGCATATTTTGAGTTTTATCGACATTCCATAGTATAAATAAATAACTCTAAAGTGAAAGTTAATGGGTAGATTGCGACACTTCCTTAGAGTTGACGGTTGACAGTGGACAGTTTACAGTAAAAAGACAAAACCTTATACTTTAAAGGGATTCAGTGCTTTTGAACTTAACTGTTAACTGTACACTGAAGTAAAAGTGTCGCACTATCTCTCTATAATAACATCCTATCAGGAGAGGGGAATAAAAGATGCTTTAGTCCTCTCTCCTAAGGTAGGAGAGAGTTAGAGTGAGGTCTGAAAATGATTTTAAAATTTTTAAATTCCACTCTAAAGTTGAATAACTATATTTCTGCTACTTATGCACTTATTAACTCTACAATCTTATTTAGCCTTTAAATCCTTAAGCAATCCATAAGGAGCTTTGATCTTCCCTATTAATATTTCTCCTTTACGTTCTGGGCCATGGCAATCTGAACCACCTGTTATCAATAAATTTTTCTCTTTAGCATAATCTAAATATCTTTGACTATCAACCTGGTCATGCTCAGTATGGTAAACCTCTATCCCTTCAATCCCCCATTCTAATAAATCCTCTAATAAATCATCCCTTTCCATCAAAGCAGGATGAGCAATCACAGGGACTCCTCCTGCCTTTTTAATAATTTTAATAGCTTCCTTTGGAGTTATCTTCTTTCTCTCTACATAAGCTGGAGCACCTTTGGCAATATATTGATCAAAGGCTTGGCTCCATTGTTGGACATACCCCTTATTCAACATAATTTGGGCAATATGAGGACGACCTAGAGCACCTCCAGCAGCCAACTTGCTAACCTCCTCAAAATCTATCTCTAATCCCAAATTGTTGAGTTTACCAACAATCTTTCTAATTCTATTATATCTAGCTTCTTTTAAATCAGCTAATATATTTAAAAATTTCTGATTTTGATAGTCAATATAATAACCTAAGATATGAATTTCAGTATTCTCATAATCTGTATTCATTTCAATCCCAGGGATTAATTCGATCCCTAATTTTTCAGCAACCTTCAACCCTTGCTCAATACCACCTACAGTATCATGGTCAGTAATTGCAATAGCACTAAACCCCAACTCTTTAGCTTTAGTAACAAGCTCTGTAGGAGTATAGCTCCCATCAGAGGCTGTAGTATGCAAGTGTAAATCTACATATCTTTCTGTCATCAATCTTCTCCCCTATCATATCAACTTATGTTAATTTACAGATAACTTAATTGATAATTATTTATCTATTATAATATTTCATAATAACTTATTCAATACCAATAGTCAAAAATCCTCTTTTTATCCAAAGACTAATCGACAAATAAATACAGCTGCCAAAAATCCTGCCAGATCAGCTAGCAAACCAGCTAAAATTGCATGGCGACTATTTTTAATACCGATAGCACCAAAATATACCGCTGCTACATAGAAGGTAGTTTCTGTACTCCCCTGCATCGTTGAGGCTAGCCTACCAATAAATGAATCTGGACCATATTGATTAATTAAATCTGTTACAACTCCTAAAGACCCAGTTCCAGAAAGTGGTCTAATTAAAGCTAATGGAATTACTTCCTGTGGGATTCCTAATATACTTAAAGGCTTGCCTAATAGATTTAATACAATATCCAAAGCTCCAGAAGCTCTAAAGATAGAAATCGCCATTAACATAGCCAGTAAATATGGTAAAATTTTAACCCCTACTCCTATACCCTCGACTGCACCATCTGTAAAAGTCTCATAAACTTTAACTTTCTTTATAAAAGCAGAAACTAAAATTATAAATATGATTAGAGGAATAGCCCATTGGGAAAAATAATTTATAAAATTAATCATCTACTCCTCAACTCACTTATTTTGATTAAAATTCTATTGGCAATTAGCCCTACCACCGTCGAGCAGAAGGTAGCAAAAATGGTTGTTCCTATAATCTCTGTTGGCTGTACCGACCCTGCTCCTATCCTTAAAGCAAGAATGGTAGTAGGAAGTAGAGTAACACTAGAGGTATTAATGACTAAAAAGGTGCACATAGCATTAGAAGCTGAGCTTTCACCTTTATTTAACTCCTGTAATTCCTGCATCGCTTTAATTCCTAGTGGTGTTGCTGAATTTCCTAATCCCAAGAAATTAGCACTTAAATTCATCATTATTGAAGCCAAAGCAGGGTGGCTCTTAGGCACCTCTGGAAATAATATCTTGGCTAGTGGTCTGAATAAATTTGCTAAAATATCAGTTAATTGAGCCTTTTCAGCTACCTTCATTATCCCCAACCACAATGCCATAGGACCAATTAGTTTAACTACTATCATCACACTATCTTCTGCACTCTCCAAAATAGCTACAGAAACCGCTTCCATCCTGCCATTAATCGCAGCTATAATTATACCGATAACAATCATAGTAAACCAAATTTTATTGAGCATAATTCTCCCTCCCTACTCTAAGTTTATGCTCAACAAAGAAGGATATGAAGTCTGTTAAGACAAATACTAACATATAATCTCAATCAGTAATTTGGTTTTAAAACTTAAAACTATATAGAAATAGTGTGACACCTTTAAGAATCTGGAATCAGTAGTCAAGAATCAGTTATAAACACTGGTTCCAGATTCCTGATTCCTGATTCCTGATTCCCGACACGAACGTATCGCACTATCCAATTAACCGCTACAATTACAACCAACTTTATTCTATCGTTTTAAATGAAAAAGCCTTATTTGCTTAATTGCAAACAAGGCTTAGCTTTAATCAATTATATTAGATTAATTGTCAAATAGGTCTCCAAATACATCACCTAATTTGACTCCAGAACCTTCATCATTATCAGTACTAAATTCTGGTTTAGATGCTGTTTGTTTTTTAGGTTTTGCTTTAGGCTCAGGTGCAGGCTTTAACTCTTTAATACTTAACCCCACTCTTCTATCATCCTCTTCAATGTTAATAACTTTAGCTTCTACTTTCTCTCCAACACTGACAGCATCCTCCACTGTAGGAATATGCTTATGGGACAATTGAGAGATATGGATTAAACCTTCAACACCTGGCTTAATTTCCATAAATGCTCCAAAGTCTACAGTTTTAGTAATCTTACCTTCAACTACATCCCCAACTTTATACTCTGCAATAAACTCTTCCCACGGATCAGGTTGAATTTGTTTTAAACCTAAAGAAATTCTACCTTCTTCAGCATTAACACCTAAAACTTTAACTTTAATACTTTGACCTTCTTCTAAAACATCTGATGGATGGTCAATTCTTCCCCAAGAAATTTCAGAGATATGTAAAAGACCTTCTGCTCCACCTAAGTCAACAAAGGCTCCAAAGTCTACAAGCTTAGTTACAGTACCTTCAACCTCTTGACCTGCTTCTAAAGAAGCAAATAACTCCTTTTTCTTCTCTGCTAACTCTTCTTCCAATACAACTTTACGTGAAAGAACAATATTATTGTTCTCTTTTTCAACTTCAATCACCTTTAATTTGAAGGTTTGACCTACAAACTGGCTTAAATCTTCTACATATTCAATAGCAATGTGAGAAGCAGGAATAAATCCTCTTAATCCAATATCAGCAACTAAACCACCTTTTACCTCTTTACTTACTTCTGCTTCTATAATCTCACCATTTTCATAAGCAGTTTCAATCTTGTCCCATGCTTTTTGGCTATCTGCTCTCCTTTTAGAAAGAATAGCTTTACCCTCTTCATCTTCAGGATTTAAAACAAATACCTTTACTTCATCTCCTACAGCAAGTACTTCTGTAGCAGATTTTCCTACATTGCTTACTTCATTAGTAGGGATAAAACCTTCAGTTTTGGTTCCTACATTTACATAAGCACCTTCTTCTGTTACTTGCTCCACTTGACCACTAACAATATCACCTTTAGTTAGTATCTTAGCTTCTAAATTTTCTTCTCTTGAATCTTTGATTTCAGACATAGTCATTAAAACCTCCTTAATTATCCAGTTGGGGGTTGATGCCCCAGCAGTAATACCTACTTTTTTTATATTTTTAAACCAATCAAACTGTAACTCATCTGATCTTTCAATATGGTATGTTATTGCTCCATTTTCAGAACAGATTTCAGCTAAACGATTGGTATTAGCACTATTATAGCCACCTATCACTATCATTAGATCAACTTGCTTAGAAAGTTCTGCAGCCTCATTTTGTCGCTCTCCTGTAGTTGTACAGATTGTATTATAGACCTTCAATTCTGCTACATTGCGTAATAAATAATTAGTCAGATTCTGTAAATTCTCTAATGATTGAGTTGTTTGGGCTACAACTCCTACTTTTTTTAGCTTATCTAATTTATCAAAATCAGATTCACCCTCGATAATAATTGCTTGATTATTAGTATAACCCCAAATAGCAATAACCTCTGGGTGATCCTTATCTCCACTAATAATCACATCATATCCATTCTCCATTAATTCCTTAGCTTTCTCTTGGGCACGCTTGACAAAAGGACAAGTTGCATTCACAACATTTAAACCTTTTTGTTCAGCTTCTGTGAGTACTTTAGGAGGAACACCATGAGAACGAATAATTACTGTTCCCTCAGATATCTTGTTTATATCATTTTCTACTTCAATGCCTACAGATTTTAACTTTTTAACTGCTTGTGGATTATGTATTAAAGGACCTAAAGTATGTACTGCATCTTTTGCTTCTGTTCCAATTTCTAGAGCCAAATCCATTGCGCGATTGACCCCAAAACAAAAACCTGCATTCTGTGCTAAAATTACTTCCATCGTTGTTTCCCCTTCCCAACAATACAAAATCACTTTGTCATGTTTGTATTATTCCCATTTAATAAATAATTATTAAATATAATTATAGAAACTTTACTCTTCTAAAAAATTTCTCTAGATATTTAAAATATCCTGCATATTAATCAAAAAAATTGATAAAATCAAATCTAACTACAACTTATTATAACAAAAAACTAACTAAAAAAAAAGAAATTTTATCCTTTTAGCTATTTAAATAGTTTATTATATAATAAATTTTATCGATTTAGCAATGTTATAATAAGCTATTTCTATGATATATTTACAGGTTATATATAGATATCCAAGTCTAAAGTGTAATTTAATGGGGATATTGTGACAGTTTAAGTTTTAGCTACGGGTTTTAACCCGTAGTGTAACATGTCATCATCACCACAGGTTGAAACCTGTGGCTAATAACTTTATCATTATAAAAAGTGTCGCACTATCCTTCTATTGTTTCATTCTAAAGTTGGATGACTATAGATTAATTGACACAACAACTTAAAGCTCATATTTATATCTTTAAATTTAGATTTTAGGGAATATATTAGCTAATTAATGAAAGAATAGTACTAATAGTATTTTCGAGGAGGGAAATTAATGAGAGTTCCAGAGCATATCGGTATTATACCTGATGGTAACAGACGCTGGGCTGTAAATCAAGGTTTATCAAAAAAGGATGGCTATACATATGGACTAGCTCCAGGATTGGAGGTCTTTAAATTATGCCAAAAGGCGGGGGTCAAAGAACTGACCTATTATGGTTTTACTATGGATAATACCAAACGCCGTTCTGAACAGACCAAAGCCTTTACCCAGGCCTGTATTGAATCAGTCAAACTAATGACTAAGGAGGACTGCTCTTTATTGGTCTTAGGAAATACAGAATCTAATATGTTTCCAGAACAATTATTGCCTTATACCAAAAGAATAAATTTTGGAAAAGGCGGAATCAAAGTTAATATCTTAGTCAATTATGGTTGGCACTGGGATTTAAGTGCTTTAAATAAAAAAACTATCGGAGAAGGTTCTAAAAAAGGGATAATTGCTTCCTTAAAATCTAAAGATATCTCTAGAATCGACTTGATAATCCGTTGGGGAAAGCGTCGCAGGTTAAGCGGATTCTTACCAGCTCAATCGGTATATTCAGACTTTTATATTGTTGATAGCTATTGGCCAGATTTCAAAGTTCAACACTTTTATGATGCACTTAGCTGGTATGCTAGTCAAGATATAACTTTAGGAGGATAAAAAATCATACTACAATTATTAATACCTATCTTTTTCTCTTGATTATCTTTTAATATAAAAAAGACTATTTCCAGATTTAATCTGGAAATAGTCTTTTTTATATTAGTTTGATAGCCTTATCTTTATCTACAGGTCTACTAAAATAATATCCTTGGATTATATCACAGCCCCTAGCCTTTAAAAATTCTAGTTGCTCTTTTCTCTCTACACCTTCAGCAGTAACCTTTAAATCTAAGTTATGACCTATAGTAATAATCGTCTCAGCAATTGCAGCATTCTTATTATCAATATCATCTAGAGTTAGTTCTCTAATAAAGGACTGATCAATTTTTAAAGTATGGATAGCAAATTCTTTCAAATAACTCAAAGAAGAATAACCAGTACCAAAATCATCAATAGCAATCTTGACTCCTAAACTTTTCAACTCTTTTAATGATTCGATAGTATAACTAATATTCTCCATAGTTGCCCTTTCAGTTATCTCTAATTCTAAAGATTTGGGCTCAATTCCAGTCTCTAATAAGATTTCTTTTACTTTCTTTACAAAGTCAGGGCTTTGAAATTCTTGAGGAGCAATATTGACAGAAACATATAACTCTTTATAGCCTAATTCTTGCCATTGCTTTAATTGCTGACAAGCTCTTTTTAAAGCCCACTGCCCTATATCAATAATCAGTCCATTCTGTTCAGCTAATGGAATGAATCTAGCTGGAGAGATCATACCTTCACTAGGATGATGCCACCTAATTAAAGCTTCAAACCCTTGAACTTCTTCATTGTTAGCATTAATCAAAGGTTGATAATAGAGAATGAACTCTTCTCTTTCTAGAGCCAGTCTCAATTTAGCCTCTAGACTCATCCTTTCTGATAGCTCGTTCTCCATACCAGCAGAATAAAACTGTATATCATTTCCACTTCTATCTTTAACTAAATGCATTGCCAACCCAGAATTTTTAATCAACATTTGAGCTGTATAACCAGATTCTGGATAAACCGCAATTCCTAAACTACTTGTTAAGTAGATAATATCCCCATTAATTGTATAGTGCTGATTAATCTCACTTAACAAGTCTTGACCTTTTAGTAGAATCTCTTTCTTATTCCTTAATCCTTTTATATAAAGATAAAATTCATCACTAATTCTTGAAATCATAGTCCCTGCTGGTAGATAATTTTTCAAGCGCATAGTTATACTCTTCAATAATTGATCTCCAACTTCATGACCAAAGCTATCATTAATAGTTTTAAAGTTATCAATACCGATAGATAACATAGTTAAGTTATCCCATTTTCTTTCACAATTACTAGCTCGACTAGCTACTTTTTGAGATAGATTTTGATGCTCCTCTAACTCTTTATCTACTTGCTCTGTAAAACAAAATAGATTCACTAATCCTGTTAAAGGGTCATTATAGGTTAGTTTATTTATGGTATCCATCATCTTATTAAAGCTATCTACTGCTTCACCAATCTCATCTTGACTTCTTTTTTGGGCACGAACCGATAGATTGCCCTCTGCTCCCTTATTAAAGGTATCTTTAAGCTCTACAATAGGTTTAGATAGACTATTAGATATAAAGATACTAAAAATAACTGATATAATTATAGTAATAAAACCAATTAAAATTAGCTTTTTACTTGTAGCAGATAATGGACGAATAAAGACCTCTTCTGAAACAACTGTAATCAATTTCCATCCATTAGTTCCTTTGATATTATGATAGAACAAATAGCTATTTTCATCTTCAGTCTTATATTTAACCATTCCAGAATCGCTCATCTTAATTTTAGAGGAAAGAGATACTAATTTCTCATCAATAAGATTAGAACTTTTAGTAATATTTTCCTTAATAATCATTTTATTGTTAGGGTGAGCTACAATATCTCCTTTATTGTTTATAATGTAGGAGTAAGAGTCAAAATGCTTTATCCCTAGTTTATTAATATAGTCACTAAATTGATTTAAGTTTATTACTGCTGCCAATAATGAAAATTCACCTTCATTATCTTCTTGTAATGGTGTTGCTATTACAATAATAGGTTCTCCAGTTGATTTTGATATTATTGGATTAGAGATATAAGTTATCTTATTATTCAAAACTATAGAAAAATAATCTCGATCACTAATATTTCCTACATTAGTAGACCAAGTAGTACTATAATTACCTTCTTTATCGGCAATGAAAAAGAAAAAATAATCGCTAGACCTTTTAGCCAGCTCTTCCTTCAAATAAACCTGCTTTTCTTGCAAGTTATGACCCTCTAACACATGAGTACTGGCATAGGTTTCTAAATCTCTTTTTCTCTCTGCTAGCCAACTACTAATTAACTTTGAATGCATCTTTACATCATTCATCCCCATATTAATACCTAAATCACTTAAATTTCTATTTGATAATATGGTAGATGCAAAAATCAAACTTAAAGTCAGTAGCACACTTACCATTAAAACTAAAATCATAATTTTAAATTTAATGCTTAAATTTGAGAGTTTTAACATAATTATACCTCATTCCCCGATAGTAACTTTTATCAAATTAAATCTATGATAGTTTCATATTTTTAATCTTTAATCGCCACTAATAACTTATAACTAATTAATACTAACTGATTAAATCTTAATATAAAGTAAGTTCTTAGTTTCAAAGGGAGTTTTAGAGAAACTTAGGTTTGGGATAAATTTGGTACTAAGATTTAATCACCATATTAATCATATCAAAGCATAAATATATTTATGCCTGTCTCT
>NZ_JBSQYM010000077.1:0-13397 GCF_055140805.1 Orenia sp. | reverse complement strand
AGATGTGTATAAGAGACAGTTCCTGTATATATCAACAAATAATCGAGAATAATAAAGTAATAATTGTTTTTAGGAGGCTTTACATGCAGGAACTGCTTTCACGACATTACCTAATCTTAATTACTACCTCAACAATCATTGGAACTTTAGCCCGCATAAGTGTACTTAAAGAGGATTACCGCCAATATCCTAGCTATCCCAATGAATACATGATTCATATTATTACAGCCTTTATAGCTTCTGCTTTAGGAGCAGTAGCTATTCCAGCCTTATTAACTAAAAATTTTGTAGCAGTCACCTTCTTATCTTTAGCAATTCAACAATTTCGTGATATTAGAAAGATGGTACGAAATAGCCTTCAGGATTTAGAAAAGACTGAATATACCTATCGTGGTTCAGCCTATATCGATGGAATAGCCAAGACCTTTGAAGCCAGAAATTACTTTGCCCTAATTATTTCCTTTATATCAGCCTTAACTATTCAGCTGATTAATCATAAATTGGTCTTAATTAATATTCTAAGTGCTATTATTACAGGCGTTATAATTACCTTTATCTTAAATAGGTTCTCTAAAGGAAAGACTGTAGGAGATATAGCAGAGGTTAAAAAAGGAAAAGTAGAAGTAAGGGGTTCAGAACTATATGTAGATGATATTTATGTCTCTAATATTCTAGGTACTGAAAATGCCCGTAAGATGTATCAGAAAGAAGGAATAGCAGCAGTTATCTATCCTAAAGAAGATCACTTTAGAATTACTCTAGATAACTTTGGTCAACGCCAAGCTATACTTTTTGAAGCTACTCGTGCTTTAGGAGTAAAACGCTACCATTTCACTAGAAAAGAGTATCAACAAGGAAGAGTAATCATCTCCTTAGTTCCTATTATTTCAGACACCGATGCTTTAATCGAAGCTATTAAACAGACTCCTTTATTAGAAAATGTTAAAAAAAGCCATAAAGTAATGGATACTAACTTGTTGGGGAGGAGATAAAAGATGGGTAGAGAAGCCAGTATACAAGCAGATTATCAAATCTTAGCCTATATCACTACTAATAAAGAGAGGATATTAGCTGGAGGAACTTTAAATTTATTTGCTAAAGATATAGCAGAACAACAAGAACTAACTAAAGATATAGCCAAAGCTATGAAAGCTGATGTAGTAGAATTAAAGTGTGGGGATCATATGATAATTAAAGTATAAAAATATCGGCAAATAGTCAAAAATTTAAAAAAGAGCAGTTTATCAAAACTACTCTCACCCCTTGCTACTATAGTATTTTTAAATGGTCGGGCTGATTGGATTTGAACCAACGACCCCTACACCCCCAGCGTAGTGCGCTACCAAACTGCGCCACAGCCCGAAGAAAAGTATCAATTATAAAATTAATTTTACTAAAGTTTATATTTTTTGTCAAGAAGAAAATTTTGAATTCAAGTGCTAAACCACCTGAATTCAAAATTAACTATTATTGTAATACAACTATAGCTTCAGGTGTATTAACTCTAAAAGTAAAGGACTCCATAAAGAAGAACTCTATATCATCATTATTATGGGAATTATAACCAATAGAGATATCCTGACCAACTATTAATTCAAAGTCTTTTCCACGAGTAGATAGTAATAATCCCTTATCACCAAGTACTGGTGCTGGAATAACTCTTCCTTCAACTAACTCTTCTAATCTCTTTTTAGTAGGATACCCCTTGTCATCTATCTCATTTAAAGTGTATAGTATTGAATATAATGGAGGAGCTAGCAAGAGGATATATGGGCCTTCTATATTCTCCATTACCAAGTTCTTAACTCCATTAGCAACTGCTGAAACTATTCCCTCTTCTTTATTAATATTAATTATCTCTTGGGAAGATGCGTCTATTAAACCTTCTATACTCGCTTCATCCATTCCATAAAAGATCGCTTCATCCTCTGCCCTAGCTAATTTCTCTGCTGCTTCGACTAAAGAGTCAGTATCTATATCTTCAGCACCACGTGATAATGCCTCTATCTCCTCTAAACTCATTTTAAAAGGAATTTCAACTTCTACTAAAGGTAGTGTATGCCTTTTGAAATACTTAATCCCCTCTAATTGTGAATCATCAAATAAGATTCTTCTTCCTGTATTAACAGCAGCAAAATCTATTCCTTTTGGTCCAATAAAATCTACTGACTTACGACCATTTAGTTTCATATTCAATACCGCTTTAGCTTCTGCTTCTATAAATCCCCAAACTTCAGGAGGGATTGGAGCTAAATTTTTTCTTAAGTTACTCATCATTCTACCCCCTTTTATTTAATCCTTTGATTCCTAAGGAATCGTCACTGCTAATACTGACTTTAGGACTGTCTACAGGTCCATGACCATGCCCATGGTGGTGTTCATCATCTGCATGGGTAATAGGCCCATCACTGAATAAAAACTCTTGGAAATATTGGTCAAAGTTAGAGTAATTACGGCGCAACCATTCTAAAGCCATAGCAGCATGCTCTATCTCTTCATCACGATTATGTTCTACTATAGCTCTAATCTGTGGGTTATTTGTTGCTGCAGCTCTTTGATGATACCAATCGATTGCTTCTAGCTCTTCAATTACTGTTTGAATCATTCTATGAAAGTCTTTAACCTCTTCTGGTAAGTTCTTTTCATGAAATGCCATCTTAGTCTACCCCCTTGTGAAATCTTATCTATGTAATCTCACTTATATAATTACACTTTAAGCTTTAAAATATACTCATTTTTTAATTATTCATGGTTTAATTAATTTTGATATTACTAATGGAGGCTAATAAGTATATTGCGACATTTTTGTGTCAGGAATCAGGAATCTGGAACCAGTGTTTATAACTGATTCCTGACTACTGATTCCAGGTTCCTAAAAGTGTCATATTATCTATATATTGTATAAATATCTCTACTAACACTACCTCGATTATTAAAGCAATCAAAAAGGGTTTAGAAGTGATCACCTCTAAACCCTTTTTATATAATCTATAATATTTATGGTAATGTCAAAATTTTTGGTCCATCCTTAGTTATAGCAACAGTATGTTCAAAATGTGCAGATAACTCCTTATCTGCAGTAATTACTGTCCAACCATCATCTAATATCTTAACTCTATGGGTTCCTACATTAATCATCGGCTCAATAGCTAAGACCATCCCTTCTTTCAACCTTGGCCCTCTACCTGCTGGTCCAAAGTTGGGTATTTGAGGATCTTCATGTAAATTTCGTCCTACACCATGACCTACAAATCTCCTTACCACTGAATAATCCTTGGCTTCAACGTACTCCTGAACAGCATGGGAGATATCTGAGAGCCTATTTCCTTCCATAGCTTGCTCAATCCCCTTATATAATGACTCCTTAGTAACCTTTAATAGATTTTGAGCCTGGTCAGAGACTTCTCCAACAGCTAAAGTATAAGCTGAGTCACCATAAAAACCGTCGATTAAGACTCCTAAATCCATCCCAATAATATCCCCTTCTTCTAAAACCCTCTTACCTGGGAAACCATGAACTACCTCTTCATTCACTGCTACACATAAGGTACTAGGAAAACCCTGATATCCTTTAAAAGCAGGCTTTCCTCCTTTACTTAAGATAAATTCTTCTGCTATTTTATCTAATTCACCAGTAGTAATCCCTGGAGCAACCTTTTCAGCTAAGAGAGCATGGGTCTGGGCTACTATGCTCCCTGCTTTTCTCATAATCTCTATTTCACGTTCTGACTTTCTAATAATCATTTTCCTTATCACCTCTAAGTTATTTGATTCTAGTGCCAAATCACTAATTTATATTAACTCTTATTATTAACAATTACCCTAGGAATTTAACACCTTTAATTAATAATATTATAATAGAAATAATATCATTAATATTTATTATACAACTTTGTTAGGATAAATTCAAAAATTACTCTAATTATTTCCTAAGCTGAAAATTATAATAATTTTATGCTGTTGACTTTTATCCATCACTCATCACTTGTTCACCATTATTAATTAGATTTAAAAGTAAAATTTCGAGGCTCTTCCATGACTTTTGTGAAAAATCAGATTGATAACTAATAATAAAATATAAGAAGTCGGTTATCAGGAATCTGGAATCAGTCTGTTTCACTGATAACTGGTTCCTGACTCCAGATTCCTGATTCCAGATTCCTAAGGTTACATTTTGAACTATAACTATTGTTAATCACCAAACCTGTTGTTGAACCAATTTTGAATTAAAGTTAATCTTTAGTTAACTAAACCTTAACTTTACTACGATAAAATATATGGTAAGATTAGAACAAAATCTAAACTATCTTCAAGACAGGTACAAGCTATAAATATTATATACTATAAGGAGGAAGTCAGATGTTCTTACAAAGAAGTTTAAGATTAAAGTTAAATTTGATAATTATTATAGTAATGCTATTACCCTTACTAATTACCAATTATATCAATATTAAGGAGGAAATAAATAGCATCCACCAATCTATGACTCTTGAACAAGAGCAATTACTCACCAGCATAAAAAAGCAGTTAGAGATTACTCTTAGCGATACAGAAAATATGATGAAGATGATAGCTGAAAACAATGCTATCAAGAAGTTAGAGCCTAATACTGAGATGGATAGCTTATTAAAAGGGATTATAAAGAAATATAAAGCAATTCCTAATATATCTGTATTAGACCAAAATGGTAAACAAATTTATAAAGCAATTGGCGAATTAGGTAACAGAAGTGATAGAGAATACTATCAAAGAGCAATCCAAGGTGAAATCTATTATTCTAATGTTATATATTCTCGCAGTCGTAATGTTCCCATTGTTATCCTAGCAATTCCTATAAAAGATAAAGGGCAAGTAGTTGGGGTTATTGCTGCCTCTCTTGACTTATCCTTCCTAAAAAGCTTTGCTTCTCAAGTAAATTTTCGAGGAGATGGCTATATTTATATTGTATCAGAAGATGGCAAGAGTATTTACCACCCTGCTATTGAAGAAAACTTAATGGAAGAAATGTATGATGCTTCACACTTACCACCAGTTAAAGAAGTTATGCAAGGAAAAGAGGGTACAATGGAATATACCTATGACGGCAAACATAAACTATCTAGTTATACCCCTATTTCAAAAGTCAGATGGGGAGTTGGTTTGACAATTGATGATAAAGTTATCCACTCAAAGATAAGTAATAAACTTGTCAACACAAGGAATATAATAGCTATTTCTTTAGTAATTGCTATTATATTTGCTTATCTTTTATCAAATTATATTGTCAACCCTATTTCATCTGCTAGTAATTTTGCTATAGAGGTTGCAGAGGGGAAGTTAGACATAGAAGATCTGAAGGTTAAAGGCAAAGACCAAATTGCTACTTTGACTGATTCATTAAATATAATGAAAGATAGATTAAAAAAAATAATAGTACAGGTAAAGAATACTGTAGATGATTTATCTGCATATAGTCAAGAGTTGGCTGCTTCGGCTGAAGAAGGAAATGCTATTGTTAACAGTACTAGTGATAGAATCACTGAAATTGTAGCAGATATAGAACAGATATCAGCAAGTAGCCAAGAGACAGCAAGTTTGACTCAAGCTGGTGTTACTAATAGTGAAGATACTAGTCTAAATGTCAAAGATAATATGGAGAATACAGTAGAGATTATAAAGGATTTAAATAAAAGCTCTAATCAAATCGGCAATGTAGTAGAGTTGATTACAGATATAGCAGAACAGATCAACTTACTAGCTCTCAATGCTGCTATTGAAGCTGCTAGAGCAGGAGAAAACGGGAGAGGCTTTGCCGTAGTAGCAGATGAAATTCGCAGTCTTGCCGAACAGACAGGTAACTCTACCAAAAATATTAAAGATTTAATTACTTCTATACAGAGTCAAGCTAAATTAGGTTTAAATTCTGTAGAAGAAGTCTTAATAGAGACTGAAAACTTATTTACAGAGATCAAAGAAAGTGGCAACAGAACTGTAGAGCATATTAATGAAGTCTCTGTATCATCACAGAATCTAGCTAATACTAGTGATGAACTATCAAACTCTTCTCTAGAGATGGGAAATGTATCAGAAGGAATTGCTCAATCATCACAACAACTGGCTAATATGTCTCAGGATTTAAAGGAGTTAATTGAAAATTTCAAAGTTTGACATCCTCATTAAAAAGAAGTTTAACAAAATTTAATCTGTAGTTAATAAAACCTTCATTTTACTCTGCTATAATATAAAATAGTGTTACATAAATATTAACACTTATATAAAAAGATTGAAATAGTAACAAGTAGCAAATAATATCCCTCTTATAATCTTTGGCTACTTGTTACTATTAATTAATAAGAATAAAGGAGCGACAACTTCTTATGAGAATTGCTTATTATATTCAAGGAGAAGGAAGTGGTCATGTCTTTAGAAGTCTACCTGTGATTAGACATCTAAAACAAAGTCACCAAGTTAGATTAATTGCTAATAATCAAGCTTACAAAGTACTTACTAATCTAGGCTATCAAGTAGAGCAGATTAATGGAAGCAGTTTAGCTTATAATAACAATAAAATGAATTATATTAAAACATTGGTTAATTTCTTGGAAAGTTCTCCAGAGATTCTAAAGATGGTCTTTAAAAAAGAACTTAAAGCATTAGCAAGGTTTAATCCCGATTTAATTATCAGTGATTTTGAACCTACTGGATTCTACCTAGGAAATTTTTTAAGGATACCTGTAATTGCCATCGATAATATCAATTTAATCACCCAATGTAAAAATTTCAAATATCCAATTAAATACCTACTCCATTTTCTAATGGCAAAGTTAATTACTAAGACTTGGTCCCCTTCAGCCAACTATTATTATGTTCCATCCTTTATTAAGTTGAAGACCAAAAAGAATGTTGAGCTAATTGATCCTATTATCAGAGAAGAAATTTTGGAATTAATCCCTAGCAATAAAGGTCATATCTTAGTCTATTTATCATCTAAAGCTCCATACCTTTTGGATCTGTTGAAAAAATATCCTAAACAAGAGTTTTATATCTTTGGATATGACCACGAATATACAGCAAGAAATCTACATTTTCGTAAGTATGGAGATGGCTTTATCGAACTATTTAAAGGTGCTAAAGCAATTATTGCTAATGGAGGATTTTCATTCATTTCAGAGGCTATTTACTTAAAAAAACCCATTTACTCAATACCAATAGCCAAACACTTTGAACAGCTATTAAATGCTTTAAATCTTGAGAAAATGGGCTATGGTAGTTGGTCTAGAGAGGCCAATAAGAGAGATTTAAATAATTTTATAAACAATTTAGATTATTACCGTAAAAACCTAGGGGAATTTCAAAGAAGAGATAACTCTTCCTTCTGGCAAAGTCTAGATAATAAACTATTAGAATTAGAAGAGAAGAAAGAGAGATTTTTTTATTTGCCTCAACTTTATAAGCGATAATTCAATCTAACCAGTCTTTATCAATAAAATTTAACCATGACGTTATAGAGATATTACGACACTTCGTGTCGAGTGTGAGTGTGAGTGTGTGTAAAGTCTCTTTTTATGGGGTTTACTCACACTCACACACCCACTCACGCTAATTTTAAAAGTACCACAATATACCCATTAAATTTTATTTTAAATTGACATAACTGTATACCTTTATCATTATGAGATACTTTTTTAATGGGTCTACTATAAGAGAATTATACTAAATTCAGGTGTCTCTTTATTGGTTATTACTATAAATCTTCTACCCAATTTTCTATCTGCTTCTCAGCTTCAGAGCTTATATCACCATCCCATTTAAAACCTTCAACTAAAACTGTTACACCTAATTTATCTAACTTATCCTCTAATATATCTACAGCTCCACAGAATTCTGGAAAAGATTCATCTCCAGTTCCAAAGGCTGCCCCCTTTTTAGCTGATAAATCAACCTTATCTAATTCATCATAAAAATCATAAAAATCCTCCTGTAGCTCGCCAGAGCCCCATGTTGATGAACCTAACAGAATTAAGTCAAACTCTTTTAGCATATCTACCTTTGCTTTAAGTACATTAATTCGTTCAACCTCGTATTTATCTGCTAATACACCTTCTAATATCTCTGACAACTCCTCAGTATTGCCCATAGTTGAACCATAAATAATAATCGCTTTTTCCATATTGATCTCCTCCTTCTTTAAAATCAGTGACGAGTAACAGGTAACGAGTGACCAGTAAAACAATAGTCATTATCAAAATCTCTTCCTTCGAGTTCTTCGAACTCTTCGTGAGGAGAAATAAAGTTTCATGTTTTTGAGAAACTTTATAATCACGGAGAGTTTAACTTTAAACTCGAAGGGAAAAATTCCCGATCTAATTTTTCCTATCTTAATTCTTTGACTATACACCTTATTTATAACTACATTCTTCAATTCTTAACTTTAACTCAAAGATTTCTCCCTACGAGTTCTGCGAACTCTTCGTGATGGAAAAATTCCCGATCTAATTTTTCCTATCTTAATTCTTTGACTATACATCTTATTTGTAACTATATTCTTCAATCCTTAACTTTAGCTCAAAGATTTCTCCCTACGAGTTCTGCGAACTCTTCGTGATGGAAAAATTCCCGATCTAATTTTTCCTATCCACTCTTATTGGTGTAAAGGAACAATAACCAATCTCATCACTATTTCTTTTAATCTCTTTCCATCTATCCTCTGGAATTACCTCTTTAGCTGTTGGATATAGAATGTGATTCTCTTTAAAGATATGATCCCTTAGTGTTAAAATCAAATACTCTGCCTGCTGATTTAGCTCTTCCTTAAAATCATCAAAATCTATCTCTTCCACATGTTGAGCTAAATAGTCAATCCTCTCTTTTCTAGGCCAAAGGTCTTCATGCTCCATCTTCATAATTCTTGTTGGTCCTGTAACCCCTGTCTGGTCTACCTCTGGAAATAAGGCTTCTTCCTCTCGCTTATGGTGATTTTCTGTCTCTAGTAATAGGTCGGCTATCTCCTTTAATTCATCAAAAATAGAGTTATTAGTATCATAACTATCTAACTTCTGAATTGCTCGATTTACTTCTTCTAATCTAGTTAAGACCTTTAATATCTCATCATGCTCAGCAATTAAAATCTGTAAAGGATGACCAACTTCTACTTCTGCTTTTAATGCTGTTAGCTCTTCTGCCATTGCTTCAATGTGTGCTTCACATAAGTGGCGTAATTCTGTCTCTGGCAAGCCTTCATTAATTAACTCCTGCTCTGCTTCTGATAACTCCTTAGGGCTAATTCTCTCTAATAATACTCTAGCTTCTTCTTTTACTTCTGCAATATTCTCTCCTGAATTCAATCTTAGCAATAACTCTTTTAACTCCACTTTATTTCTGCTCATCAATATCCCTCCTTTAAATAATCATCTATCTAAAATTTGATTTTTCAAAAATAATTCTTTCTTTGTATATTCATTATAACTTTAATTAATACTATCAGTATGTGATTTGAATCAAATTTTCAAAAAAAGGGAGGTTTTTTAATGTCAGATCAAGATGTAAAGAATTCTTATGAACGAAGTGCTAAAAGAATGCAAGGTAAATCCCAAGCTGATAAGACTATTGGTTCCCAATTATCAAATAAAGACTATAATGACCCTGAAACCCATGGAGATATTCACAATAATGTAAAAGTAGATTATAATAATTTTGAAAAGTCCCCGTCTATGGAGGAAGTACATAAATGGCAAAGAGAACATATCGCAAAGGATGACCAAGGTAAAGATGGTTATCCAATGAATGTTATTATTGACCCTGCGATGCGAGAGATGTATCAAGTGGTCAATAAAGCAGAGATGACAAATGTCTTTGACCGTTTTAGTGAACAACAACCGATTCAATGTAAGTTCTGTGTAGAGGGACTTTCTTGCCAATTGTGTGCTAATGGTCCTTGTCGTATCCATCCTAAAGCCCCTCGTGGAACCTGTGGTGTTGATGCACATACTATGGTAGCTAGAAACTTCATGTATCGCCATGTTACTATCGGTACATCAGCCAACATCTTCCACGCCCAACAAGCTGCTAGAACCTTAAAAGCTGCTGGTGAGCATCCTGAAAGCGGATTGAAGATTCGTGACCCTGAAAAGCTGAAAAAGTATGCTGAAATGGCAGGACTCGATTCCAGTAAATCTATTGAAGAAATAGCCGTAGATTTTGCTAATTGGGTTATAGATGATATCCATAGTCCATATCATATCGAATCTAAAGCTGTAGAGGCCTTTGCTCCCGCTAAACGCAAAAAGCTATGGAGAGAGCTTGGATTATTCCCAGGTGGTGGGTATAGTGAAGTTGCTTACTCTCAAACTCAGTGTATGACCAACTTCAACTCTGATCCAATTGAGTTCTTATTGAGGTCTGTTCGTTTAGGAGTTGCCAATGAATATCAAGGGTTATTCCTATTGGATATTCTCCAAGAAATCCTGATGGGTACTCAAGAGATAACTAAGAAGAAACAGAATATGGGTCTTTTGGATGAGAATATGATTAACATTGTAACAAATGGTCATATGCCCTTACTCTCTCATGTTGCAATTGATCTTGCTTCTAGTGAGCAGTGGCAACAAAAGGCCAAAGATGCTGGTGCAGAAGGTATCCAAATTCTTGGTCATGTCTGTGAAGGACAACAGCTGATGAACTATGAAGGTACTCATAATCAAAAAGGATATGGTGGTCAAGAAGGAGAATGGTTGAGCCAAGAATATCTATTAGCCACTGGAGTAGTCGATATGTTTATGTTCGACTATAACTGTACAGTGCCAACTATGCCACTCTTTGCTAAAAAATTTGGTACCAAACTATTAAGTACCCATCCTGTAATTAAACTACAAGGAACTGAAACTCTAGACTTTGTTCCAGAGAAGATGAAAGAACAAGCAGAAAAAGCCTTAGAAAAAGCGATTGAATCCTTTAAAGAACGTAAACAATCTAATAAAGAAACTTATATACCACCCCATACTTCTGATTGTACCGTTGGATTCAGTACAGAATCGGTCAAAGAAGCTCTTGGTGGAGACTTTAAACCACTAATTGATCAGATTGCTAATGGTAATATCAGAGGTATTGCTACTATTGTAGGATGTACTACTGCTCGCTATGGTCAAGGTGGAAGTAATATCTTTAAGATTACTAAAGGATTAATTGAGAATAATATCTTAGTTCTGTCTGGTGGATGTACCTCTGCTGTAATGGAATATACAGGATTAACTGATCCTAAAGCTGCTAAGGAATGTGGTGATGGATTAAAAGCTGTCTGTGAACAGTTAGGTATTCCACCTGTATTGAGTTATGGTGCTTGTGTCGATATCGGTAAGATGACTCAAACTGCCAAGGAGATTGCTGATACCTTAGAGGTAGATACTAATAAACTGCCATTAGTTATTGGTGCACCAGAGTACCTTGAACAGAAGGCCGTTGCTGATGCTTGTACTGCTGTTGCACTTGGTTGGTTAGTACATGTTGCTCCAGTACCTTCTATTACAGGTAGTGATGTAGTAGTTAAGACTCTTACTGAGACTACCGAGACTCTTGGATTAGGTAAGGTAGTAGTAGAGATGGATGCTGAAAAGACAGTCCAAATCTATGTAGATCATATTGAGAAGAAAAGAAAAGAGTTAGGACTATAAAGAAGAAAAGAAGTGGAGAATTTCTCCACTTCTTCTTACTTTCTCTTTTTATCAGTTACTAAACCTGCTATCATTAATCCATCTTTAGGTACAGAAAAAGGTGGTGCATAGGATAAATCAAGATCAATCAACTCAGCTGCCTTCATTTCATTATGAATAGCTGTAGCTAAGACATCTACTCTCTTATCTACCCCATCTTTACCAACTATCTGCCCACCTAAGACTCTACCACTATCTTGTTCTACAACTAGCTTGATATTAATCTTAGTATAACCAGGATAATAGCCAGCATGATTACCTGCTTTAATTAGAGAGCTAACCACTTGATATCCCTTCTCTTCTGCCTCTCTAACAGTTAACCCTGTACATCCAACAGCTAAATCACAAACTTTAGTAATTGAGGTTGCCAAAATTCCTTTGAATTCATCTTCTACTCCACATAAATTACTACCTGCTACCCTACCATGCTTATTAGCAGTAGAACCTAACGGTACCCATATAGACTGCCCTGTAATCAAATTAGTACTCTCGACACAATCTCCTGCTGCATAGACATCAGCAATATTGGTCTCCATCTTAGAATTAACCTTGATTGCTCCAGTTTCACCAAGTTCAATTCCTGACCTTTTTGCTAAATCTGTATTTGGTCTAACACCAATAGCTAAAATTACAAAATCACAATCTAATTTTTGACCTGATTCTGTGATCACTTGCTCTACACTCTTATCACCTTGAAACTCTATAACTCCATCACCTAAAATTACCTCTACACCTTTATCCTCTAAATGCTCAGCTACTATCTCTGCCATATCAGCATCTAAGTTGGTTAAAAGTTGCTGAGCTTTCTCTACTACACTGACCTCGATATTATGCTCTAATAAACTCTCAGTCAACTCCAACCCAATATATCCACCACCAATAACTACTGCTTTTTTAGGCCTATTTACTTGGATGTGATCGATAATTCTATCAGCATTATGGACATTTCTTAGAGGAAAGATATTATCTAAGTCTATCCCTTTAATCTCAGGCACAATCGGGCTTGCTCCAGTAGCAATTAATAACTTATCATAGCTTACCCTCTTAACTTCATCCCTTAAAATATCCCTAACTATTACCTCTTTACTATCTACCAATATATCTTCAACAGAATGCTGTGACTTGACCTCTGCTCCTTTTTTTGCTTCAAATCTCTCTGGTGTATAGATAATAACACCATCTCTTTTCTCAACTATATTAGATATATAATAAGGGAGTCCACAACCAGAATAAGAGATGTCACTATCCCTTTCAAAGATTAAAATCTCAGCTTCAGGATTAATCCGTTTGGCCCTAGCTGCCGCACTAGTTCCTGCAGCAACTCCACCAATTACTACTATTTTCATCTTATCGCCTCCTCAACTATATTATATCCATCAAATAGATATCTAAGAATCTAATTTCTTGAAATACTTATAATATATCTTCTATAATGAGAATAATTCTCCTTGCTCTATATTCAAATCCTTTGTTATATCTAAACTCAAATTTAAAAATGGTGTTAAAGATAAATATCAGAGTAATTTCATATCACAAATTTAGAATCTGAAATCAGTCTGTTTTACTGATCAATAATTCCTGATTCCTAAAAATTTCTTAATACCCTTATCACTTTTAATCTATATAGATTGAATTAAATAATTTCATTAATTAAAAATCAATAATTCAACTTATTTAGCAACGAATATAGCGAATTTAAAACAAAGAAAATTC
>NZ_JBSQYM010000076.1:0-16322 GCF_055140805.1 Orenia sp. | reverse complement strand
AAGTTTTAGCTACGGGTTTTAACCCGTAGTGTAACATGTCATCATCACCACAGGTTGAAACCTGTGGCTAGTAAATTTATCATTATAAAAAGTGTCACACTATCTTTCTATTATTTCATTCTAAAGTTGGATGACTATATAACACCATATTAAATTTGACTATAAAGTTGGACATCCATATCAACTGTACACTGTAAACTATTAACCATTGCTTTAAATTTAGTATAATACTAAGAATTATCATACTAAAAATGCTATCTATTGTCAACTGAGATTAATACTTCATAAATAATGTATCTTAGTAGTTCTTTGATGATAGCAGCAATAGGAACAGCCATTAACATCCCTATAATCCCAAGAAGTTCTCCCCCTGCTAAAAGTGAGAAGATAATAACTATAGGATGTAAGCCCACCTCCTCACCCATAATTTTGGGTGCAATAATTCCTCCTTCAACCTGTTGAATGATAAAAAAGAGAAAAATAACCATAATAACCAACTTACTTGACGTAAAACTAGCTATTATGACAGCTGGTAAGGCTCCCAAGATCGGGCCAAAATAAGGTACTACATTAAAAATACCCACTATTATTCCAATGATTAGATAAAATTTAATATTAAGTAGATAAAGGCCGATAGTAGCAAAAATAGCTACTAGTACACTAACTAATAATTGACCTTTAAAAAAGCCAAATAATGATCTATCTATTCTCCCTAACAAAACCTTAATTCCCTTCTTTCTTCTTTTAGGAATTAAAGACCATAAAAACTCTTTAATCACTTCCAAGTCCTTTAGTAGATAAAATGCAAGAATAGGGGCCATAATCAAACTGAACATTCTAGATAATAATCCTAAAAGTACTCCACTGGTTTTCTGGATAAACTCCAATGTATTCTCTTCTAATCTATTAATAGACTTGTCTAGGATAGTAGTTATAGTATCAGGAAGGTCAATTCGCTGATACTTAATGTTAATCTTATCTATCAAGCTCTCTAGCCTCATAGCATAATCAGGCAATCTATGAGCTAACACATCTAGCTCATCAATAATTGCTGGCAGAAAGGTTATTAAAATAAAAGAAAAGATAGTTATAAAGAGACCAAAGATAAAGATTAATGCTCCAATCCGGGGCTGTCCACGATCAATCAACTCCTCGACCAAGGGATTTATTAGATAAGCCAATAGTATTGCCAATATAAAAGGGAGTAGGATAACTCTAACATGATAGAAGAAATAAAAAGCCAGACAGATAATTAATAATAAAATACCCCTCTTCTCTTGATTTCCCAACCTCATCCCTCCTATTAAGGCAACCTCTTTGAACTTTCGACTATAATTGCATCTTTTCCATAGCTAACAGTATTATCTATCGTCAAAGTCTCTCTTCCTTGCAAAATATCTTGAATTAAGCCCTCACTTAGTTCATAGGCAACCAACTTTCCATTATCATTAAGGAGTATATCCTCAACCATCCCCAACTCTTCTCCTTGATCACTGATCACCTTATGTCCAATAACCTCTCCTTCATCTATTAAGCTCTGATATCTCTCTTGACATTCACCAATACAATTTTTATCCTCTATGACAACCATATCTTCACCTAAACTATATAACTTTTCATAAGGAATAAAGTCTTGACCTTTTCCCTTTTTCTTCTTTATCTTCAAACCCAATATACTTTGTAATTGATGGTCAAAAAATACATCTGTTACTTGACCTATCTCTTCACCTATCTCCAAATCTATTACTGCTAAACCTATTAAATCTTGACCTCTTTTCATGGTTATCCTCCTTAGTTCTTAGCCAAAATTTACAGCTAATAACTAATAATTATTATAACCAAGTTGCTTTGAAATAAACCTAATTAAGACTACAGAATAAAAAATAGAACCTACTTTCGTAGATTCCATCTTATACTTCTAGATAATATGCCCTTCTATTATAACTAACATAATTAATCTATCTCAAAAACAGCATGAACAGTTACTCGAATTTCTTTATGTTTAGTAGAAGTATTATAAACCCCTCCACTAGATACATTAGTTGAATAAGGCTCTGTAATCTGAAATACTCCAGATTTGATAGATATTGTCTTACCAAGATTTAGATCAGTATTCTCTAATATTTTATTAGCTCTCTCTTTAGCATTTACCATTGCTTTAGATATAATATCCTTTTTCAACTGGTCAATTTTAGAATAGAAATATTGTAAGTTAGAGTTTTCAATAACAACTCCTTTATCTAAGAGCTTGATTGGATCAAAGTTGAGTTCTTCTATCTCTTCTACCTTATCTGAGATAACATAGAAATGCTGTTGTAGTCTATACCCTCTAAAAACTTTACTACTTCGACCTTTTTCATTGATATAATCATACTCTTTATAAACATTAACAGGTTTGGTATTAATACCTTCTTGCTTGATTCCAATTGCTTTCAGCTCTGCTTTTAATTTATCAGTACTATCTTTTAATTGTAGATAACCTTTTTTAAGATTATCTTCTGAAATCTCCTCCTCTATAGTTATGTTCCATTTAACTCTATCTGCTACAAAGTCTCTAGATGCTAGCCCTACTACCTTTATAGTATTTACCTCTTTTTGGGCTTGATAAAAGAAGATTCCTAAAATCAACGAAGATACTATCAACCCTATGCTAAGCCCAAATACCACTTTTGTATTGCCCGCCATTATTATTCCTCCTTTTATTCTCTATATCTATAATTTTATAGTTTTGATAATTAAAATACAATGGTAAATATAAACCAAGCTTTAATCATCATCATTTTGATATAGGTATGTGAATTATCCCCCACCTAACCTCCCCTACGAGTTTTTAAAAGACCAAAAACTCTTCGTGGAATCTCAATTTTTAAATGTCCCCCTTAAAAGGGGAGGAACAAAAAAGAAGTTAAAGTTCTCTCCTTATCAGGGAGAGGATTTAGGAGAGGGTCGTTTACTCACACTCATAGCTCACACTCGACACGAAAGTGTCGTATTATCTCTATATAGCATCATGGTTAAATTTTATTATAGATTCACCAACCTATAAAATCCCCCTGTTAGCAACCTAAAAAATAAAAGCAGGCATCTGCCTGCTTGGAAATCATGTACGATATGTTGCCATCAAATCCTTCATCAATTGGGTTGTAGTTGGAGGTGTATAAACGATAGCATTTGCACCTGCATCAATAGTCTCCTCTATCGCTTTAGTAGTTGAACCACCTGTTGCCATAATAGGAACATCAGGATATCTATCTCTAATGTATCTAACTACTTCAACTGTATCTTTACCTGCACAGACATTGAGGATATCAGCCCCATTCTTTAATCTCTCTTCTACCCTCTCTGTAGATATAACTGAGACAATAATAGGAATCTCGACAGCCTGCCTCACAGCTGATAAGGTCTTATTATCGATAGGAGCATTCAATACTACCCCCAAAACCCCTTGAAACTCTGCATCTAAAGCTAGCTCAACCACTCTATCCCCTTGAGTAGTTCCTCCACCTATCCCCACCATCAATGGCATATTAGCTACTGTGGCTAAGGCATGAGAGAGTATCGGCTGTGGTGTAAAAGGATAAACAGCCATAATCGCATCAGCATTATTATTCTTAATCACGACAACATCAGTAGTAAAGATAATAGATTTGACAAAACGACTTAGAATATGTATCCCTGTAGCCTTATCAATAATTTTAGGTACTTCTATACATTTACTATATAAAGGTGTTTTAACTTTAAATTCCTTCTTCATAGTAACCTCCTCACTCCTTTTTGATTACCCCTTCTTTAAAGAGTCCTTTTTCTAATCCTATATATACTTGGGGAACCTGACCAACAATTACAGCCTCTGTCATAGGAACCTGTGTACTGACAGCTATCTCTGTTCCTGTAAGGGGAACAACTACCCTCACCTTAGTATCTACCTTCAAATAAAGCCTATGGCGTGTTTGATTAATACCTACTGAATCAAACTCATCAACAACATCAGTCTTTACAGCTCCATGGGGTATTATCCGAGCATTAATTCTTGGACTGAATTTAGATAAGACTTCAACCCCAAAAATTTGAGATATAGGTATAGTAATAACCCTTTCACTGAGGTTATTCAATCTCCCCTGTATCTCTAAAGTTACATCAGAAGATAATCTATTTACAAACTTTAAATTGGGTTCCATTAAAATTATATGACCTTGCTTATTTGTCTTAATCCTAACCATATCATTATAAGATAATCCACTAGTAGCTTGATTAATACTTTTATTGATAACAGTTGTTAATATTCCTGTAACTTCTACTTCACAGACATTATTTAAAATAGGTTGTAAAGTAGTTTCTATCAGTATTACAAAGAGTAAGGCAAAGATTATTATTACTATTAATCCAATTTTTAGAAATCTTTTCAAGAAAAAAAGCACTCTAACCACCCCTTAATATCTTATTAATTAAAGGGTGATTTTGTGCAAAATTATTTCTAAATTAAATAAAATTTCTACTTCAAAATTATCTTAGCAAATCTTCTCTTCCCAACTTTGATAACCATTCCATCTTTTACTTCTATATCAAGGTTCATCTTATCATAGCGTTCATCATCTATACTGACAGCACCTTGTTTAATCATACGGCGAGCTTCACTGTTACTATCTACCAATCCAGTAGCAGCCACCAATTTGACAATCCATAGCTTCCCATCCTCTAAATCACTGCTAGCCACTTCTACTTCTGGAATCTCATCAGGAGTATCTCCTTTTTTAAAGACTCTTTCAAACTCCTCTTGAGCATCAGAGGCGGTCTGCTTATCATAATATTTACTTACTATCTCTCTAGCAACCTTCTTTTTCATCTTCATTGGATGTAGCTCACCATTAGCTAAACCTTCTTTAATCTTATTTAGCTCTTCTAATGAAATATCTGTTAATAATTCAAAGTAACGTGTGATCAGCTCATCAGGCATAGACATAGCTTTACCAAACATCTCACTAGGTGCTTCATTAATTCCTATGTAATTTCCTTTACTCTTACTCATCTTATCGACACCATCTAGACCTTCTAACAAAGGCATCATAATAATTGCTTGTGCCTCTTGACCATATTCTTTTTGCAAATTACGCCCTGCTAATAGATTAAATCTCTGATCAGTTCCACCTAATTCAACATCAGCCTCAATTGCTACTGAATCATAGCCCTGTAAAATTGGATAAAAGAACTCATGGATACTAATTGGTTGGTTATTAGAGTATCTCTTAGAGAAGTCCTCTCTTTCTAACATCCTAGCTACTGTATAATTAGATGATAACTGGATAGCATCACTAAAGCCCATCTCTCCAAACCATTGACTGTTAAAAACCACCTTAGTCTTCTTAGGGTCTAATATCTTAAAGATCTGCTCTTCATAGGTTTTAGCATTCTCTTTAACCTCTTCTTCAGTCAATTGAGTTCTAGCCTTAGATTTACCTGTTGGATCCCCAATTCTACCAGTAAAATCACCAATCAATAAGATAATTTCATGTCCTAAATCTTGAAACTGCTTTAACTTCTGTAAAACTACAGTATGTCCCAGATGGATATCAGGAGCAGTCGGATCTAGACCTAATTTCACCTTCAATGCTTTACCTTCTGCTTTAGATTTCTTCAATTTCTTGACTAAATCCTCTTCACCAATCATCTCATCGATACCTCGTTTGATTATCTTCAACTGTTCTGCGATTTCCATTACCTTTCCCCCTATTGTCAAATATATATAGAATTAAAAATTATGTACATTGTAAAAAGTAAAGTTGCCTATAAGCAACTGTTCAAGTTTAAACCTAAGTCTAAGGTCAAGTAATTTTTAATGTTTTACTTAAACTGAAACTTAGACTTATAATAATAAATTTAAATTAAAAAACTCTTTCCTCTTATATATTAATAGAGAAAGAGTGTTTATTTATCTGAAAATACTTTTTTAACATTATATCATAAGTAGAGTCCAATATCAAATGTGTAAAAATAATCCATTTGGTTCGTATGATTGATAGCTAAACGGGGAATTTACTATATATAAAGTCTATTTTATGTTATAATATTTAAAGGTCTTAGCACAGGTAAGCAACTAATAAAGATAGTATTTATTATGAGCTAATTTCATAAAAAATATTAGAAAGCTAGAAATAATGGTAAATCATCTTTTACCTTGATAAAATAATTATAAATTCTATTAAAATCTTATGAATAAAATAATAATTGGTTCAATAACAAGCTTTGTGATTAACAATAGTTATAGCTCAAAATATAACCTTAGGAATCTGGAATCAGGAGTCAGAAAGCTGTGAATTATACTGATTCCAAATTCCTGATAACCGATTTCTTATATTTTATTATTAGTTATCAATTTGTTTTTTCACAAAAGTCATGGAAGAGCCTAATAATTTTTTAATATATAGGTATGTGAATTCAAAATGAAAGTTAATGGGGATATTGCGACACTTCTTATAAGTGTAAGTTGGTGTGGGAGTGTGAGTGAAATTCAATAAAAAGGCACTTCACACACACTCAAACTACTCACTCACACCGACACGAAAGTGTCGTAATATCTCTCTATAGCCTCATGGTTAAATTTTATTCTAGATTCACGAACCTATATACCTTTTAAAGGAGGGAGTATGTTGTCTAAAGACAGGCAAAAGATTAAACAACTGATTATAATATTAATTATATTAGCTATGGCTATTGGTATGGGTGCGATAATCGGTGGAGTCACCTGGATTATCAAAAGAAGCCCCGACATCTCTGATTATGGTCAGTGGCAGACAAGCGAAAGCAGTGTAGTATATGCTGCTAATGGTGAAGTTTTAACTAAATTATATAAAGAGGACAGAATCTATGTTCCGATTCAAAAGATACCGAAAAATTTACAACACGCTATTGTAGCAATCGAAGATGAACGCTTCTATCAGCATTATGGAATAGATATTAGAGGTATTCTAAGAGCTATCTGGGTAGATATCAAAGCAATGGCTAAAGTGGAAGGTGCTAGTACTATTACTCAGCAATTAGCTAAAAACGCCCTACTTACCCACGAAAAGTTATTCTCTCGTAAATTACAAGAAATGTATATCGCTATGCAATTTGAAAGAATGTATACTAAGTCAGAAATTCTTGAATTTTATCTAAATGAAATCTTTTTGGGACACAGTGCTTATGGTGTACAAAGTGCTGCTAAATTTTATTTTAATAAGAATGTAGAAGATTTAACTCTTGCTGAATCTGCTTTAATAGCAGGATTACCTAAAGCACCTAATAGCTATTCCCCTTATAGAAACATAGAAAAGGCAAGAAAGCGTAGAAACCTTGTGCTAACAAAGATGTTAGAACAAGGATATATCTCTCAAAATGATTACAATAAAGCAATTAATGAGGAGATCAAGCTAGAAAGGGCCAAAGAAAACAATGCTGAAATTGCCCCTTATTTCGTTGAATACATTAGAAAAAAATTACTTGATAAATTTGGTGCTAAACAGGTTTATACTGGTGGGTTAAAGGTTTATACTACTTTAGATTTAGATATGCAAAAAGAAGCTCAAGAAACAGTAGACCATGCCTTTGAAACCAACTATTTACCTACTATTGTTCGCCAAAGGGGTCAAAGCAAGACTCAGCCACAGATAGCCTTGCTTACTATTGATCCCCATACTGGCTATATTAAAGCAATGATTGGTGGGCGTGGTGATGACAAATTTAATCGCACAACCCAAGCTTATCGACAACCAGGTTCCTCTTTTAAACCCTTTGTTTATGCTACAGCTATCAAACAAGGTGCTGGAACTGGAACCGTAGTAGATGATACACCCAAAGGATATAAAACCACACTCAATGGTGATGAAGATGAGCTATGGATTCCTAAAAACTATGATGGAAAGTATCATGGTCCAACTACTTTGAGAATAGCTTTAGCAAAATCACTTAATGTTTCAGCTGTTAGGTTACTAGAAAGAGTAGGTATTGACAATGCTATGAATGTTGCTAAAAGTCTAGGAATCAAAAACCTAGTACCTCAAGATAGGAATCTATCTTTAGCTTTAGGTGGATTAACCAAAGGTGTAACACCTTTAGAGATGGCAACAGCCTATGGAGTTTTTGCTACTGGTGGTATCAAAACAGATCCTATAGCTATTACTAAAGTTGAAGATAATAATGGTAATATAATCTTATCAAATGAAGTTCATCGCAATATTGTCCTTGATGAGAGTGTAGCCTATCTAGTAACAGATATGCTTAAATCTGCTATCTCTCGGGGACCTTTAGTCTGGGGAACTGGTTGGAGAGCTTATTTAGGCAGACCTGCTGCTGGTAAGACTGGAACAACCTCTGATTATACTGATGCTTGGTTTGTTGGTTATACCCCTGATTTAGTAACATCAGTCTGGCTGGGTGAGGACTCTCCTACTAGAATGGAATATCAAATGAAAGATAAAGAAGGAAATCTCATCAAAGATGGTAATGGTAAGATCAAAATGGATATCATCTCCAGTGGTGAAGCATCTAAAATCTGGGGAGATTATATGAAGAAAGTTGTTAAAAATAGACCAGTTAAAGAGTTTAAAAGACCGAATAATATTATTGCTAAAGAAATCTGTATTGAAGATGGTAAATTACCTAACCAATACTGCCCAGTTGAAGCAAGACGCGAAGAGCTATTTATTGAGGGTACAGAACCAACAGAAGTTGGAACTTTACACAAAGCAACTGCTAAGATAAAAATAGATAAGTCTACTGGTTTAATAGCTACAGATTACTGCCCTCCCGAGGAAGTAGTAACTAGAACTTATCAAGTAGAAACAGGTATTATTGTCGATAAAACTGGAGTTCCAATTAAGAAGATAGATCCAGAGACTAAATTACCATTGACAGATGAAGAAGGAAATTATATCTATGAAACCATTCCAACAAAAAAATGTGATATTCACGCTCCACAAAATCCAGCTGAAGAAATTAAGGATAAGATATTTGACTTCTTTAACCTGTTAAGAGGTAAAGAATAAAAAAGTAGGCTAGGGCATATGCCCTAGCCTACTTTCTACTATTAAAAGTTTACTATAGTAACTCCAAAACCACCCTCTTGGGGCTTGCCAAAGCGATATTCCTGTACACTTGGATAGTTATCCAAAATCTCATGGACTACATCCTTTAAAACACCTGTCCCTTTACCATGAATGATCTCAATTTGACTTAAATTAGTTAACATTACATCATCTAAATACTTCTCAACCTTCATCTTGGCATCTAAAGCTCTCATCCCCCTTAAATCTAATTTAGGAGAGATATTCCTTGCTTTATTACCTTTAACCTTACTATAATTGACCTTAGTAAAGTTACTATCATCTTGATTCTGTTGATTACCGTCAACCTTCTCTAAATCTCTTAAATCTATATTTACCTTCATAATACCTGCTTGAACAAGAGCCTGCTTCTTATCAGGAAATAATTGAATAACCTCCCCCTTCTTGCTCAAGCTAACAATTTTAACTTTATCTCCAATCTCTAAATCAGGAATTCCTCTATTCTGTCTTGCTTCTTCAAGCAACTTACCTTCTTTATTTTTAATCCCTTTACGCTCTTTCCGCAGTCCACTTCTTGCTTCTTCAATCTCCCTATCGGTAGCTCGTTCTTTCTCTTTTAGCTCTTCTATTATCTTATTTGCTCTATCTTGTGCCCGCTTGATAATCTTATTAGCTTCTCGATAAGCATCTTTTAGCTCTTTTTCTTCTCTCTCTTCTAAAGAGCTAAGTTTATTCTCATATTCTTCTTTAAGCCTTTTGGCTTCTTGATTAATAATCTCTGCTTCTTCTTTTTTATCATTATACTCTTTTCTATCCCGTTCTATCTCTTTTAAAATATTATCTAGCTCTATATTGTCCTTTGCCAATAAATTATTAGCATCTGCAATAATATCTTCTCTCAAACCTAGTTTGCTGGCTATTTGAAAGGCATTACTGCTACCTGGTAATCCCATCTGTAATCTATAAGTAGGTTGCAGGGTCTCAACATCAAATTCTACTGAAGCATTCTCAACTCCTTCATTAGAATAGGCATAGGTTTTAAGTTCACTATAATGGGTTGTAGCAATGGTTTTAGCACCCTTTTGGTGCAAATAGTCTAATAAAGACATCGCTAAAGCTGCACCCTCAGCAGGGTCAGTACCAGCTCCTAACTCATCTAATAATACTAGGGAATTATCATCAACCTCTTCAATAATCTTAATAATATTATTCATATGAGAGGAGAAGGTACTCAAGTTCTGCTCAATACTCTGTTCATCACCTATATCACTATAGACCTGATGATAGATTCCAAGACTAGAACCTGATAGTGCTGGGATATGCAATCCAGACTGGGACATTAAAATTAGTAAACCAACAGTTTTTAAGGTAACAGTCTTTCCTCCTGTATTAGGTCCGGTAATCACAAGGGTATTAAAATCTCTACCCAATTCAATATCATTAGCCACTACCTCACCTGTTATCAATGGATGGCGTGCCTTAATTAATTTAATCTCTCCATCACCATTAAGCAAAGGCTCTGAGCCACTTATTTCCGTACTGTATTTGGCCTTAGCAAAGATAAAGTCTAATATAGCCAATATCTGTACAGTATTTTTAATATCATTGACTCTCTTTTTTACCTTTAAAGATAGCTCTTTTAAGATTCGATAGACCTCTTCTTCCTCCTGTGAGGATAACTGGCGAAGCTTATTATTGAGTTTGACTACAGGCATAGGCTCAATAAATAAGGTTTGACCACTAGCTGACTGATCATGGACAATACCTGGGACTTGATGCTGGGCTTCTGATTTTATCGGTATTACATACCTATTATCACGAATTGTGATCACAGACTCCTGGATATACTTCCGATAGCGACTTGAATTAACAATAGAATTTAATTGATCTCTAACCCCTTCGCTAGTTCTCCTAATATTCTTTCTGATTTCTCTTAACTTAGGAGTAGCATCATCCTTGACCTCACCTCGCTCATCTATTGCCGATTTAATAGTTTTTTCTAAATCCTTAAAACTTCCAATATTACTGGCTATATTAATTATCCTATAGTACTCATTATCCTCATCATCTAAATTAGTAAAATAGCTACTTAACCTGTGACCCGTTACTAAAGTGTTTAAGATATTTAATAATTCCTCACCATATAACACAATATCCTTCTCTACCTTTGATAGGGAATCCCTAATATCATAGATTCCACCAAAAGGAGGCCTCTCTTCTTTTACTAAAATCTGTTTAGCCTGACTTACCTCTTCTTGCCTTGCTCTAATATAATCTATATCAGTTTTAGCCTCTAGATTATCAACAAAAGTCTCTGTCAATTTACTACTGATATGCTTACGCAACTGTTCTTTTACCTTATTAAACTCTAACACCTTCAATGCATGTTTATCCATTCAATATATCACCTTTCTTATCAAGATTCTTTAATCTAGAATCTAGTTATCTCAGTATTATCTCTTCTAAAATCTCCTGCTCTATTAAGCTGTTGTCTGCTCCACCTCTATAACCTTTAATTAGCTCTTTCTTCTTCTCTTCACCTATACCCTCTAATCTTTTCTTAAAAACTTTAGGAAATTCGATAAACTGACCTATCAGTTGATTATTGTTATCAAATCTTAAAATCGTAGGGATCCTAGCCACTCCTATATATTCTTCCATTATCTCTTCATATCCTCTGCGGGGAAAAATATATGTACATATATTATTATTTAACTCTTTCATCTTCTCTAAATAAGGTAGCAGTATCCTACAATCTGGACAATATATCTCGGCAAATATTATAATGGCTATCTTTTCTGTTATTTTACTAATAACCTCCTTAGTATTATCTGCCAAATTGACTTGATTATATATCTCTAACTGTTCTTTTTTATATTCTCCTTTAGATGAGTTGAGATATTGCTGAAAATCAATCCCCTCTTCTAAATTAATCATGAAGGTTCCCCCTTTATTTAATACTGTAATAAATGATAGATAAGTAGTTCCAAAAAACATATATAATAATTACTTATTGACACTCCCCATCACCTTAATATCTTATGCTAAAACTGATACAATAGAGAGATTACGACAGTAACAAGTGATGAGTAACAAGTGACCAGAGAAGATTTTTACTCATTACCCGTCACTCATCACTAATTACTAAAGTATCCCAATACTCCTATAAAATGAGATTGCCAGCATCACAATTTAGCTAGCACAATATCTTATTCTAGTATTAATATTCATAAGTAAAGACCTTTAATCTAAATAGATTAAAGGTCTTTACTATTTATCTGTTTAACATAATAGAACTTCAAGAAGCTATAATTAGTATAAAGCTGAACTATATATAGCTTAAAATCAGCTAAATTAATCCCTTAATCTAATTCCTTCATCGGTTATATCTATAATCTCTTCCTTATAAAGTCCCCCAATTGCCTTCTTAAATGTACCTTTACTCATCTGTAGTAATTTTTTAATAAGATGTGGAGAACTTTTATCATTTAAAGAGATAAACCCTTCTTCTTCTTTTAACTTTTTAAGAATTTTATCCTTAGCATCCTCTACCCTACCATACCCAGGCTTTCTTAAACTTACATCCAGCTTATTATCTTCTCTAACCTTCTTAATATATCCTTTATATCTCTGCCCAATCTTTAAGTTTTTGTAGATATCATCACTATAAACCAATCCATAATATTTGTTATTAACTATTACCTCTACTCCTAAATCGGTATATCTATAAATTAAAATATCTACTTCATCACTTTCAGATACATCCAGCTCACTATGGTCAACAAACCTATCAAATTTCTCGGTAGCCACGATTCTATCTGTCTCTTGGTCAAGATACACCCTTACCACATAACTCTTACCCTCTCTCATTTTACCCCGTTGTTCCCTATAAGGAACCAATAAATCCTTTGCTAATCCCCAATCTAAAAAAGCACCAATTCTAGTAACATCTTTCACCTCTAAATATGCATAATCTCCAACCTCTGCCTTAGGAGTTAATGTAGTTGCTATAGGTCTATCCTCAGAATCTTTATAGATAAATACATTTAAATTGTCATCAAGCTTAGTATTTTCAGGAATATATTTATTTGGTAAAAGTATCTCCTCACCATCTATCTCTAAATATAAACCAAAATCAGTCTCTTTTACTACTTTTCCTTCATTATGCTTTCCTATCTTCACTTTTCCATCTCCTTTAATTATTATTAAATATATAAATATCAAATTTTATCATCAAATTTAAATATGTCTTTATAGATAGATATTACGACACTTTGTGTTGAGTGTGAGCTATGGAGTGTGAGTGTGTATAAAACTTCTTTTTATGGGGGGTTACTCACACTCAGAAACCCACTCACGCTAATTTTAAAACTGTCGCAATATACCTATTAAGTTTTACCTTATAATTAATTATTTAGCTAAAAAATTTCTGAATTCATTTAACCCTAAAGTATTGAGTACATCATCTTTCTCTAACCAGCCCTTTCTGGCTACTCCAACTCCAAAACTCATATTATCTAAATGTTTAATTTTATGAGCATCTGTATTGATAATAAATTTAGCACCTAATTGATGAGCCAATCTAACCTGTTGATAATTTAAGTCCAATCTTTTAGGTGAAGCATTGATCTCCAAAATAGTATTGCTTTCTATAGCTTTATGTACAAGTCTTTCAAAGTCAATACTATATGCTCCCCTCCCAAGAACTATCCTGCCTGTAGGATGTGCTAGAATATGGACATAAGGATGTTCTAATGCCCTTATGATTCTTTCCATCATCCTCTCTCTAGAATTATTGAATCCACTATGTACTGATGCTATTACTATATCTAGCTGAGCTAAAATATCATCACTATAATCCAATCCATCATTTAAAATATCCACCTCAGCTCCCTTTAAAATAGTAATATCTAAGCTCTCATTTAATTTATCTATCTCCTCCCACTGTGCTTTCAATCTGTCAAGAGTTAATCCATTGGCCACAGTCAAACTCTGGGTATGATCACAGATGGCCATATATTGATATCCTCTTTTTTGACAGGCTAAAGCCATCTCCTTAATTGTATATCGCCCATCACTCCATCTAGAATGCATATGCAAATCGCCTTTAATATCTTTTAGTTCAATACTGTTAGGTAACTTGTTATCTTGGGCTCTATCTATACTTTCTAAATCATCACGCAACTCAGGAATAATATAAGGTAAATTAATAGATTTAAATATCTCCTGTTCATCTTTAACAGCATCTGTTATCTTATCTTTTGCTATATCATTAATAACTTCCTGCAACTTTTGATTATACTCTTCAGAAGCTGTTGTCCAGAAGACTTTCTGCCAAAATAATGAATTATCAGTTCCAAAAATCTTAATTTTAACTCCTAGTTTAGTATCTAGCAAAAATGTCTTATCATTCAACTCATCTATATCAGAAATAATAGGCACTTTTTTAAGTAAATTTATTATTTCATCAAAATTATTACTGGCTATAACTAAACTAATTTGATCAATAATCTCTTCTTTTCTTCTGATAGCACCTGTGACTTCAACATTATCCACTTCTTTAAACTTTTCTATGTAATCTTTAAACTGATAAGCTAGATTAGTTGCATAACCTAAATCTAATTTATTTTTTTCAGATAACAACTTATCTACACTCTTTAAAATTTTCTCTTCAGTTTTAGAACCAATCCCAGATAATTGAGATAGTTCTTCTGCCTGAGCCTTTTTTTTCAAACTCTCTAAGTCCTTAATCCCAAGTTCCCTGTAAAACTGTTTAACCTTACTGACACCCACCCCAGAAACTTTCAACAGAGAAATTAATGTAGGTGGATATTCTTTAGCTAAATCTTTGTAATCTTGGCAAGTCCCAGTTTCAACTATCTCTTCAATATTCTTAGCCAAGCCCTCCCCAATACCAGAAAGCTCTGTTAGCCTATCCTCCTGAATTAATTGTGCTATATCAACCTCTAAATCTCTCAACAACTTACTGGCTCTTTCGTAAGCTCCTATTTTATAATTATTTGCTCCTTTTATCTTCAATAAATTTGTAATATCATCAAAGATTACACTAACTATTAAATTATTCATAACTGTTGCCTCCAATTAATATCATTTAGAAAACTCTTCTATCTCTTTATCAATTACCCTGCTAAAGCTCAATATCTTAGGAGCAAAATAAGATTGAGAAATCTCCTGTTCTACTAAATCTATAGGGACAATATTTAATAATAATAATCCAATATATAAGATCAAAAACCCTTTCACAAGTCCAAATAATAGACCACCAAAATTATCAATAAAGGATAAAAAGATTATATCTAATAACTGAGTAAGAAAGTATCCTATATAATTAATTATCAAGGTAACAATTATAATTATTATAAAAAAGGATAGTATTTCTGCTAATTTTGCAGAAAGATCAAACTCTCTAGCTAAAAATCCTGAAATAATAGTATACTGCTCCTGAGCAACATAAATAGCAATTACAATAGCCATTATTGCAGTTAACTGTTTAATTAATCCTAGCTTATAGCCTCTAATCATAAATAATACTGCAAGAATAACAACTACAATATCTATTAAATTAAATTCCAATTAACCTAGCTCCCCCTTCTCAATCAAATCTAAAAATTCTTCATACTCTTCTTTTAAAGCTAAATTCTCTTCTTTTAATTTATTATTTTCTGAAAGAATTTTTTTAAAACTACTCTCTAATTTATTATTATCTTCTTTTAATTTTCCATTCATTTCTTGTACTTTATAGAGCTGATCTGCTAAGTTGAGAACACCTAAGATTATTATTCTCTTTCTAGAAATTGATGGTGCATATTCTTGAATCTCTTTCATATGCTCATCAACAAAGGATGCTATGCTTTTAATGTATTCAGGTGACTCACTTCCCTTAATTTTATATTCTTCACCTAGAATTTCCACTTTAACTTCAGACTTATTAGAAGAATTTTCTATGCTCAATATTATTCCCTCCAAAGAGTTTTTTAATGTTAATTATTAATCTATAAGTAAATTAAATCATTAATCTATTATGAATAAATATTTAATCAAAAAATTTATATAGAGAAGAAAGCTTTAATAATATTATAAAATATCCCTAACTGTATAAATATTCAACAAAGCATTAGTAAAATCCTTCTCCAAATACTAGAAAAACCTTGTTATCCTAGGATAACAAGGTTGAGTATATAAAATGGAGCGAAAGACGAGATTCGAACTCGCGACCTTCTCGTTGGCAACGAGATGCTCTACCAGCTGAGCTACTTTCGCATG
>NZ_JBSQYM010000075.1:0-13722 GCF_055140805.1 Orenia sp. | reverse complement strand
GAGAGGACTAAAGCATCTTTTATTCCCCTCTCCTGATATGAGGAGAGGGGTTAGGGGTGAGGTGGGTTTTATATTACATTCTAAAGTTGTTTATCTATAGATTAGAGGTTTGTGAATCTAAAATTTTGTGAGGTTACGAACGGGGTGGGTAGTAGGTCAAAAATATGTTTTGGGAAATGGGGACTTTGAATGAATAATATGAACAAAAATCATTTTAGGAGATCTAATTATCACTTTAATAAGTGGTATAACAAGGATTTATGGAATAAATATAATAATATTAAATATTATCCCCTCACAATTATTAGAGGAGGCATGGGTAATGGTAAGTCAAGTAGCTTATCTAAGTTTGTAGAAAGCAATTTTAACGGCAAATTCACTTGGTTAAGCCTTAATGAAAACTTTAAATTAGATCTTAATATTTTTTGGAAGCTGATTGTTGAAGCCTTTATCTTTTATAATAATGATTTACGAGAAGAGATGAATAAGATTATTAGAAATCTTGAACAAAAAGAGTTAGATATCAAGACTGTTTTAAATGATTTAGTGGAGATATTATTTGATAACTTAAATAATGACAGCATATTAGTAATTGATAATCTAGAATTCCTTGCTAATAATTATATTATAGCTAATAGCTTAAGTTATTTTATAAATTTAATCCCTAACTCCTTTCATCTAGTAATTATCACCAGGTCAGAGATTTATTTGCCCAAATTAGAAAGATGGGGGATACAGAGCAGGGTCCAATTTATAGGGGAAGATGAATTTATGCTCAATAAAGAAGAAATAAAGTCGTTATTAACTTTAGAGTATAATCTAAATCTATCTGAAGATGAGCTAAAGATGATATATCAAAAGACTGAAGGCTGGATTTTAGCCATTGACTTTATTGCTAAAGAGTATAATAAAGAGAATTTAGAAGATTTTCTTAATAACTATGATAACTTTGAAATGATAGATGCTTATTTTAATTATCAGGTTCTGGCTAAAATAGATGATGAGTTATTAATAGAATTCTTAATGAAGACATCCTTGCTGATAGAATTAGATATTAAAATTGCTAATCGCTTTTTAAAGATAGATAATAGTGATAAGCTAATTAAGTTAATAAGGGATAACTTTGGATTAGTTGAGAGAGTAGGTGAAAGAAGGTATCGATTTTATAACCTATTTAAAGAATTTTTAAGGAATAAATTTAAGCAAATCTATATCGACTTTGACCATAGTAGATTAATAGATATATACTTAGAACTTGATATGGTTGAAGAAGCAACCTGTTATAGTTGTCAAAACAATTGTAAAGCCAAACTGATAGATATAATTTTGCAAAATGGTAATAGTTTAATCGGGAAGGAAAGATATAACTTTATAGAGAAGGCCCTTTGCTGTTTGACAGAAGATGATTTTGAGAATAATCCTTTGTTATATCTCTATCAAGGTGATTATCATCTATACAGACATGATCTTTATAAATCTCTAACTAGTTATCAACAAGGTGAGAAGATATTTAGAGATAGAGGTGAAAGAAGTAATTTAAAGAAATCTCTCTTTAAATCTGCTAGATTATATGCCTTCTTTAACTCTAATCTCCTTCTAAAATATTTAGAAAAGTTACTGGCTTTGCAAGCTAATCTATCGGTAGTTGAAGAGGAAGAGCTAATTTATTTAAGGTTTATCTCTAATCTGATTAAGGGAGATAATTTAGAGGCAAAAAGTCTGTTGCCTAGACTTGAAGATAGTGGTTATTACAATGAACTATTAGCTAACCTATTATTTATGGAAGGAGATTTTGACAAATCACTAAAGATTATCAACAGTATTGATAAGCCTAGAGAAGATTATGTTTTTTACAATACTTTAATAGTACCGATACTTATAAATTTACTTGTGGGGAATTTTGATAATGCCCAAGAGTATATCTTAAGAAAGTTAGATCAAGGTAGTTTTGTAATAGAGTTATTTGCTGATTATTATCTAGCACAGATAGCTGAATTTTGCTATATTGAGCCTAGAGTAGAATTGAAAGAATTATACTTACAGAAGCTTAATATAATAGCTGATTGTCCTTATCACTCATCCTGGTATAGATTAGAACTGATCTTAAATATAGTGTTTTGGGAAGTCTTTTATGGCGACTTAGAAAAAGTGCTCTATTATGGCAAGGTAGGCCTGGAATATGCCCAAAAAAGGGATGATAAACTTTTTATGGGACTATTGAATAAGGCCATAGGGATTAAATATTACTTTGATGATAGTTTGGAGAGAGCAGTTGAGTTGTTAGAGCAGGCTGTAGATTATTTTCTGAGTATTGAAAATAATCTATTATTGGCTTCAGCTTATTTATGGATAGCTTTAGTTTTTTACAAGAGTGGGGAAGATACTAAGTTAGAAGATTGTATCAGTAAGTTGTTGAGTATAATTAGAGAAAAGAATTATAATTTTCTATTGTCAACTCCAAACTTACTAGGTTCAAGAGATCCTAATCACTTTATCCCACTGTTACTTAAAGCAAGAACTTTAGGAATTGAAAGAGATTATCTAAATCAACTTTTAAAAGGGCTTTCTTTAGAAGATATAGACTATGCACCAGGTTATTCATTAAAGGTTAAAGCTTTGGGAAGACTCAAGGTTTATCGAGGAAGTCAATTAATTGCTGAAGATGAATGGGGTCGTAAAAAGTCAAAAGAGTTATTTAAGTTATTATTAGTTAATTACGGACAGTTAATTAACAAAGACTATATATGTCGGATATTATATCCTGATTATAATCAAGAAAATGCTTATCGGAACTTTTCTGTTAATTTAACCTATCTGAATAAAGTTTTAGAACCACAAAGAAAGAATGGTCAAAAACCCTACTTTATTATCAGAGAAGGTGACTATTATGGTTTAACTAGAATGTTTGCTTATATTTATGATGTTGAAATCTTTGAAAATTTAATTGATAGAGCAAAGCAAGCAAATTATAAGCCATTAAGGGTAAAGTACTATCAGCAGGCTTTAGAGCTTTATGATGATTTTATCATTGATGATTTATATAATGAAGAGATAATTAAAGAAAGAAAGAGGTTGCAACAGCTATATTTAGAGATCGTTGATGAGATTATGGAGTATTATTATCAGAATGGAGATTATAATAAGTGCATACAGCTAGCAGATAGAAGTTTAAAGATGGACAAATATTTTGAATTGGCTTATCTTTATAAAATTAAATCTTATAAACAGCTTAATCTTCGAACTTATGCAATCAAAACTTATAAGAAGTGTAAAGATATTTTAGAAGAGGAATTAAATATTTCACCTAGTCAAGAGATAGAAGATTATTATGAATCAATAATCAATTAAAACAATAGCAGATTTAGAAAAATATTTTTTTTAAGTTGAAATAAAGAAAAGGTCCACCTACATTTTATTATATAGGTGGACCTTTTCTTTTAGGAAATATATATTTTGATTATGATATTTAAGTAAAGCTCTGGGTTAAATTATTTTTGGAACCCAGACCCACTTGTCGTAAAATGTCGTAATATACATTTATTTGAATTTTATAAAATAATCTGGTTTTGTAACCGTTTTGTAAGTGATATGTAATCGATTTGAAGTAGTAGCTTGTTATAATAAGATTATAAATTAGCAGTAACAGTTATTAATAGTAATATTTTTACAGTGAACTACAAATAATAGTTTTGAGGGAGGGAGCTAAATGATTTTGAGAACAGGGTCTATTATATCTAGGGTGAATGCTCCTTGGGATAATCAGAAATTGATAGAAAAATTTTCATGGTTAGATAAGAATACCTTGACTATAATAGAGGCTAAGATGGGTTATGGGAAGACGATTAATTTGGCTAATTTTCTCAAAGATAAATATGATGAGAACTCTTACTGGTATAGAATCAAGAGAGATAATGTTACAGAATTTGAATTTTGGAGAAAACTGATAAAAATTTTAAACTTTAAAAGTGATGTTGATATGGAGAAAATCAATCAACTGCTTGGTAGATTAGAGGAAAGAGAGCTTGAGGCAGAGGATTTTTTAGAAGAATTCTGCCAATCCATCTATGATGTTGTAGTAGATGATACATTTTGGATCATAGATGACTTTCATAAGCTAAGTTTAAATTCAGGCTTTATTAATGCCTTACAATTATTTATAGAGATGATTCCAGCCCAGCTACATCTGGTGATTATCAGTAGGAGAGCTATTGATTTACCTAAACTTGCTTATTGGCAGATAACTGGGATAGCAATGAAGATAGAAGAAGGTCTGTTTAATTTGGATATCAGTCAAGTTGAAGATTTTCTGATTAATTATTATAGATTGAATTTAACTTATAAAGAGATCAAGAAGATATATAAGCTGACAGAGGGCTGGATGATTATTCTTGATCTAGCTGCCCGTAGATTAAAGGATGGGCTTAAGTTGGACAAGCTTTTAAGTGATGAAGGGGACTTTGGATTAATCTTTGATTATTTTAATTATGAGGTTTTGACTCCACTAACTAATGATAAACTTTTTTTGACAGAGTTTCTATTTAAAACATCAATACTAAGTAATTTTAGTATAAAATTTTGTAATGACTTTTTAAACATTAATAATAGTCAGGAGATAATAAATGAGCTATTAGAGCAAGGGGTATTTATCTTCAAGGTTAATAATGACATATATAAGTATCATAATATATTTAAGAGATTTTTAAAGGTTAAAGCCAGTCAGATTTATGATTTAGACTTGTTAAAGCAGAGAGCTAAAAAAATATATCTACAAAACGATAGGGATATAGACTTTGTAGACTATATTCTAGATAATGGTTCTAAAGAAGAGATAATAGAGATGATAATTAATAGAGGAGAAAGCTGGCTAGAAGAAGGAGATCTATCGTTATTAGAGAGATCTTTAGCTACTTTATCTAAATCTACTATACTATCAACTCCAGAGCTATTAATCTACCAAGGTGATTTATATCAAAGTAAGGAATATTTTGAGAAAGCAATTGAGAAATATCTCCAAGCAGAAGAGATACTTACTGGTATTTATAATAAAAATCTAGTTAAGCTATTATTTAAAATAGCTAAGATTTATGCCTTCTTTACTTCAAATAAATTAGCAACTTATCTTGATAAACTAAGAGAGTTTCAGAATGATTTTTCTAAATTAGAAGCTAGAGAGCTATTAGAATTAGAATTAGTTGATATGTTAGTTAAAGGTAATATAGTTCAATTAAAGTCTAAACTTGATCAATTTGAAATCGATGAAGGCAAATGTAAAGAGTTGAAGGCATATATCTATTTATTTGAGGGTAAAGCTTCTAAAGCGGAAACTTTATTTAAAGAATTAGAGGATCAAGGTAAGAGCTTGAATGAATATCTACTATTTTATACTATTACCTTACCTGTAACTTATAATTTACTTGAAGGTAATCTCTGTGCTACTTTAGAATATATTTGGCACCATTTAAAGACAGAATGTAAGATAGTTAAGGAATTTTTAAATTATTATCTAGCCAATACTTTGGAATTATTTAGGGTTTACGATACTAATGCTCTAAAATCCAAATATTCTAGTTTTATAGATAGTTTGACTACAAGAAAGATTGATTTTTCATGGTATAAAGCAGAAGGAATAATTAAATTGATGATTTGGGAAGCATTTTATGGAGATTGTCATAAAGGGATTGATTATTGCTTAAAAACTTTAGAGGATTCAAGGTACAATAAATATAAAATCTTAGAGATAATACTATTTAGAGTATTGGGAATAAACTATTATTTTTCAAATCAATTTGAACAAGCTGATAAATATTTGAGTATTGCTAAGAAGCATTTGATGAAGATGAACAATAAGTTGTATCTGGCTTCTACATATTTAATTTTAGCAAAGGTCAATCGTGAATTAGGAAATAATCAAAAATTCTATAGATATCTTGAAGAAGGAATTAAGATTTCAAAAGAGCATGGCTTTGATAATATCTTTATTAAATCATCATTAGGAGGTTTTAGAGATCCAAATCGTTTGATTCCAATCTTACTTGAAGCCAAAGAGGCTAATATTGAAAAGGAGTATGTAGAGGGTTTACTTTCTAAGATTAAATTATCAGAATATAATAGAGCACCAGGTTATTCTTTAAGGATTAAGACTTTAGGAGGTTTAAAGCTCTATCGAGGTAGGACTAAGGTCAAAGATTCTGATTGGAAGCGTAAGAAGTCTAAGGAGATATTGAAATTATTTCTGATTAACTATGGTAGTTTATTACCAAGAGAGAAAATATGTAATATCTTATGGCCAAATAAGGATCAACAATCAGCTATTCACAGTTTTAATGTTGCTCTAAGTAGTTTGAATAAGATATTAGAGCCTGATAGAGGTTCTAGAGCCGATAGTTATTTTATCATAAAGAAAGGTCATGCTTATGGATTAGCAAATACCTTTGCTTATTATTATGATGTTGAGGTATTTGAGGGGTTTATTGAGCGTGGTAAAGATTCTGAAGATAAGTCTATAAGTATGAATTATTTTAAAGAGGCAATAAAGCTATATAATGATGATTTCTTAATGGGAGACTTATATAACGAATTTGTTACAAGGGAGCGAGAAAGATTACAGCAGTTATTTTTAGAAGCTGCCAATGAATTGATGAGATACTATTACCAAGAAGAAAATTATAAGAGTGCAATCAGCTTAGCCAATAAGATTCTTTCTATAGATGCTTATTTTGAAAATGCTTATCTGTATAAGATGAAGAGTTATCATCAGGCTGGAAGAAGAGAATTTTCAATTAAAACTTATCGTAAGTGTAAGGAAATTTTAAAAGATGAGTTAAATATTGAACCTAATCAGAAAATTAAAAATTACTATAAACTTTTAATAATATAGAGAGTAGCCCAAAGGTTACTCTCTATATTTATAAATTAGTATAATTTTTTATTTGTGACTTGATTGTAAGTCAATTGTGAGTAACTAGATAGAATTGGATGCTACAATTAGGTAGAAGATAACTTTGTAGCACCCTTCTATACAGTTTTAAACTTGAATTCTGATGAAAGGGGTGTTCGTATTATGGCAGATAAAGATCAATTGAGAGAAAAGTTGAATACTTTAAGGACTAAGATGGTTACAGTAGCTTTAGATAGAGAAAATTTATTAGATAAAGAAGTGCAGAGATTAAGTCAAGAACTCGATCAGCAGATATTAATCTATATGAACTCCTGTGATTTTGGTAAAAAAGAGGGTTGATTTATAAAAAAGGAGGGAGAACGATGACTATAGTTGCTGTATTAATTAATTGTTTAAAGGATTGGGACAAGCTTAATTGTGCAGATCAAGTCAATAATTTTAAGAAATTGATAGATTCTATACTACTTCATTTAGGTATTATGACTGATACAAGTATTAAGTCTAAAGTAGAGTTATTAGCAGAACTACAAGATAGAATTGAATATTTGATAAAAAAAGAAGGGATAGATGAAGATTTGCTGGTAATGGGACTTGTTAATTTTGTTACTGAGAGCTTAGAAGCTACTTTAATGAAGCAAGGACATACTATTATCTTAGATGAAAAGTTAATCTCTTCTAATAGGATTGATTTGGAGATGAAAACTAGGCTTTCATGTAGTTTAGAGCAGTTAAAGCAGAATGATTTTTATGAAGAAGCTATTAAAGAGCTAGATCAGTGGAACGCTTTAGTAGCAAGTAACTTTAGCAGAGGAAATAGAGCTAAATGGAAGCGAGAGAGCTCTGAAGTGATAACAGAAGATTTAGAGGAAGATTGTTTTCGGATTCATCGAAAAATTTTGAATATTTTATCTGAGGTGTCTATTATTAATTTGATGAGCAAGGTTGATATAGAAGAGATTAAGAATTTAACTCATACTATAGCTTTAAGAGAAGGTTTGATATATAGTCATCCAACTTTAGAATGAAACAATATAGAGATAATGCGACACTTTGTGTCGAGTGTGAGCTATGAGTGTGAGTGTGTGTAAAACTTCTTTTTATTGGGGTTTACTCACACTCACACATCCACTCACGCTAATTTTAAAAGTGTTACAATATATCCATTAAGTTTCATTCTGAATTCACATACCTATATCTATTATTTAATAAATGAAATAATCAAATAATCATGATGATAAATAACGGGTGGAGTGGATTTGATTTCTATAGAAGTAGGTGATGAGATGGAGTTATATCAGATGAGTAATCAGATATTTAAAGATATCAGTCAATGGATTTATCAAGAGATAGGACTAAAGCTGACTGAGAAGAAGAAAGCAATGGTAAAGGCCAGGCTGACTAAAAGATTAATAGAATTAAAAGTAAGTAGTTTTGAAGAATATTATCAATTAGCAAGCGGTTGTGAGAGTGAGAAGTGTAAGTTAATTAATTTATTAACTACTAATGTAACAAAATTTTTTAGAGAAGGATATCATTTCCAATTTTTAGAAGAGGTGCTACTCCCTAAGATTAGATCAAATTATAAGCAAGATAAAATAAGAGTCTGGAGTGCAGGATGTTCTAGTGGAGAAGAGGCTTATAGTATTGCAATTGTATTGAATGAGTTTTTTGGTGAAGAGTGGGATATAAAGATCTTGGCTACAGATGTTAATACAGAGGTCTTAAAGAAAGGGGCTAGAGGAATCTATTCATGCTGTGAATTGAAGAAGTTATCACCAATGTTAGTGGACAAGTACTTTAAAATTATTAAATCTTCTGATAAGAGATATTATCAAGTTAGAGATAAATTAAGGAAACAAGTTATCTTTAAAAGGCTAAATTTAAATCAAACTAAATCATATCAGATCAATTCAAAGTTAGATTTGATTTTTTGTCGTAATGTCTTTATTTATTTTGATGATAATGTAAAGCAAGAGGTTCTTAATTTCTTTTATAATAATTTAAAGAATAGGCAATATTTATTTTTGGGTAATTCAGATTCAATTGATCATATTGTACAGGATAATCAAAAGTGGAAGTTACTCTACCCTACTACTTATCAAAAGTTATAATTTCTAATCTCAGTTAAGGTTTAAATAATAATTTTAAGGAAGAGGTGATACACATGTTAGAGGTTTTAAAGAAATTGATTACATTTAGAAATAAGTTATTATTATTTATATTGATCCCTTTTATATTAGTAGGTATCTGGAATGTGAAGAATACAAATAAATTAATTGGTACTAATGTTACTAAAATGGTTGAGAATAATGGAACTGAGAATATCAAAAATGGAGCTGATGTAATTGCTAATTGGCTAAGATCTAAAGAGAATGAATTGGTTGTGATGGCTAAGATGGTAGATTTAGAAGATGATTGGAGTGCAGATGAACAGAGAGGCTGGAGAGTAATTAAGCAATTGATTAAAGCTGATGATTCTAAGAAGACAGATCAATTTATACTAATGGACTTAGCTGGTAAGGGGTGGACTAGCTATGCTGATAAAGTGCTAAACTTAGCAGATAGAGATTATTTTCAAAGGGCTAAAGAGAGTAATGCTTTAGTGGTAAGTGATCCTAGAAAGTCTGAGATAATGGATAAGGATGTTATTGTAATTACTATACCAGTTAAGAATAATATGGGGACGACTATAGCATATCTAGGACAAAGTCTTCCTTTAACAAATTTAGAAGAGATAGTAGGTGGCTTTAAATTAGGTAATAAGGGTTATGCCTACTTAGTTCAAAAAGATGGTAAGATATTTGCCAATCCTAGTGAAAAAGAAGAGCTTAGTCTGCTAGAAAGAGGTAAGCAAGAAGGTGGAGTTACTAACAAGATTATTGCTGGTGAAGAAAGCTTTGGGTTATATAATTTGGCTGGTGATAAAATGTATACATTTTATCATCCGATTGAAGGTGTAAATTGGAGTTTGGTCTTGACAGCACCTAAAGCTAAATTGACTTCAATAGTAGATATGTTGATTGGGGAGATTACTAAAGGTTATCTAATTCTATTAATTATTGTATTCATTATTGTCTTTTTAATAACTACTAATGTATCTAAAAATGTAAAAAAAATCGATCTAGTATTGGATAAGATGGCCAAAGGTGATTTTAGTCATAAAGTAAGAGTCAAGGGTGCTGATGAGCTAAGTAGAATGGGAGATAATATCAATGAAGTAATTGATGCCTTAGGTAGTACTATCAGTAGTATCAAAGATTTCTCTTTAAATATAGCCAATTCTTCTGATGAGATAGCAGAAGGAAATAATGAGCTTTCTGATAGAACTCAGAATAATGCCTCAGCTTTAGAAGAAGTTTCAGCAACGATAGAAGAGATTAATTCCTCAATGCAAGAGGTCTCTTCTAATTCAGAAGATGCTAATAGATTGTCACAAAATACGATGAAATCCTTAAAGACTGGTAGTGATGTTGTCAGTGAGACTATAGAGGCGATAGGAGAGATAAGTGACCATAGTGAGAGGATATCAGAGATTATAGTAACGGTTAATGAGATTGCTTCTCAAACTAATCTATTGGCTTTAAATGCTGCAGTAGAAGCAGCTAGAGCAAATGAGAATGGTAAAGGCTTTGCTGTAGTAGCTGATGAAGTCAGGAGTTTAGCTGAAAGAACTGCTGAGTCTGCTAATGAGATAGAGAAGTTGATTAAAAGTATTATCAAAAAAATAGTACATGGAAATAATCTAGTCAACGAAACTGGTGCTACTTTAAAAGATATTGTAGAGAATAGTAAAGAAGTCCATAAGTCCATTAGAAATATTTCAATCTCGACTGGAGAGCAAGCCTCTGCTATTGAACAGACTCAGCAAGCTTTAGAAGAGATTAATCAAGGTACCCAAGATAATGCAGCTATGGTAGAAGAGATAGCAAGCTCAAGTGAAGAACTCAATAGAGAGTCTGTAGAGATGGCCAAATTGGTCGAGAAATTTAAGGTTAGAAAAGCTGAGCAACAGAATCTAGAGTTATTGAATTTAATTAAAGAGCAATTAGAGAAGCAAGCAAGTATCAAGAAAGTGAAGAAAAATCAAACAGATGATAAAAAGGCTAATCAAAAAGCAAAAGAGTTTGAAGCTATTGACTTATCAGAGCTAGATTTGTCTAAGTTAGATATCGATAGAGAAGATTTAAATATAGATTTTTAATAGTTAAGTTTTGCTAGTTGGAGGGTTAGGTAGTTAGATAGTTCCTAACCCCTATCCACCTAACAATCAAAGTATCTTAGTATCTCTCTATATAGCGTTGTTGTTAAATGATAAAAATCACTAAATGAACTTATAGATTTAAGGGGGTAAGCAGATGAGTAGTATTGATAAGAAAGGTAAATTTAAGAAGATAAAGTTTGAGAGGGTTGAAGCAGAAGAAGTAAATTATCCTGGTTATCTAGCTATTCGTGTCTATGATTGTGCAATAGCTGGAGTTGATAGTGAGTTTTTAGGGGTAGATAGTAGAGGTGAGCAGGTAGGAGAGCGTGGAGTAAAGGGAATTAGTGTAGAAGACAGTTGTGATAAAGGAACTTTGATTTTATTTGGTATCGAAGATTTAGTGGAGAGTAGAAATTTTAACTATAATACTGCTGAAGCAATGATCAAAATTGCTGGATTTACAATAGGTAAAGTCTCTATTAATATACCCCCTTGTATCTATTTACCCTAAATTAAATAGAAGTGAAATAAAAGGAAGGTGAGATAATGGATAAGAAGTACAATATACCTTTGTTTGATATAATTCTCAGCTTATCCCATGTAATTAATATAATTAATAACTCTTCTAGTACCCATCAAGAACAGGTGGCTTATATAAGCTATAGATTAGCTAAGGAGCTTGGTTTTAAAGATGTTAGAAGAAAGAAGATCGTTCTAGCAGCAGCGATTCATGATATTGGGGCTTTTTCTTATAAGGATAGAGCTGAGATATTAAATTTTGATATTAGACAAAAGCCTAAACATGCAGAGATAGGATATTTGTTAATTAAAGAGTTTGAACCTCTAGCCAGGATAGCTTCTATTATCCGTTATCATCACCTTAAATGGAATTATGGTAATGGAAACTCTTATAGAGGCAAGAAAATTCCTTTAGAAAGCCATCTGTTAAGTTTGGCAGATAGGATAGCAGTACTAATTGATAGTGAATATGATGTTTTAAATCAAAAAAGAAGAATAATAGATAAGATTAAGGAGAACTCTGGCAGTAGGTTTAATCCAGATTTTATACAAGTTTTTTCGAAATTGGCTAAAAGGGAGGAGTTTTGGTTAAGAAGTGTAAGGCCAAATATTATCAAGAGAATGTTAATGGCAGAGTTTAATAAAATGAAGATTAAATTGAATTTAAAAGGTCTAGTTGAATTTAGTCAACTTTTAAGTAAGATAATAGATTTTAGAAGTAGTTTTACTGCTAGCCATTCTAAAGGTGTAGCAATTACTGCACAAAAGATTGCAGAGCTGATGGGATGGGTTGAGGATGATTATCGTAGAATGAAGATTGCAGGTTATTTTCATGATTTAGGTAAGTTGGCGATACCTAAAGAAATTTTAGAAAAACCAGGCAAACTTTCAAAAGAAGAAATTAACATTATCAGAGGTCATACCTTTTATACATATCAGATCTTAGACCCAATTAAATCATTGCAAGAGATTAAAGAATGGGCTGCTTTTCACCATGAACGATTAGATGGAAGAGGGTATCCTTTTCACCATCAAGGTCAAGAACTCTCGACAGGTAGTAGGATTATGGGGGTGGCTGATGTGTTTGCAGCTATTACAGAGGATAGACCTTATCGTAATGCTATGACTAAAGAGAAGGTTTTGAATATCTTAAATTCTATGGTTGAAGATGGGGCATTAGATCAGGAAATTGTAATATTGGTAACTGATAATTATGAAGAATTAAAATTTATAAGAAATAGAGAGCAACAGCAAATAATTAAAGAATATTCACTAAGCTTTTAATTTAAAAGTCTTCTTGTTATTTCTATTTTTATAATTATTAAATTTATAAATTATTTATCTGGAATAAAGTTTGCTTAAAGTATTGATAATATAGTCATCCAACTTTAGAGTGAAACAATAGATAGATAGTGTGACACTTTCGTATCGGTATGAGTGAGTAGTTTGAGTGTGTGTGAAGTGCCTTTCTATTGAATTTCACTCACACTCCCACACCAACTTACACTTATAAAAAGTATCGCAATATACCCATTAAATTACACTTTAGACTTGCATATCTATATAGACTCGTGAATCTAGAATAAAATTTAACCATGACGCTATAGAGAGATATTACGACACTTCGTGTCGAGTGTGAGTAAAGTCTTTTTTATTGGAGTTTACTCACACACACCCACTCACACTGACACTCAAAAGTGTCGTAATATACTCATTAAGTTTCATTTTGAATTCACATACCTATAAGTGGTTAGGAGGGGTTAGAATGAGAGGGATTAATAAAGTTAAAGAATACAAGAAGGTTAAGTTAGAGTTGATGGACTCAACTGATAATAATGGTTATTTAGCGGTAAAAGTTTATAACTGCCTATTAGAATCAGATGATGTTCAATTTCTAGGGGTCAATGATAATGGGGAGGTTGTAGGTGATAGTCCAGTTACTGCTACTCATTTAAATGAAAGGTGTGATCAAGGGACAGAGGTTTTATTTGATATAAAAGGATTAATAGAGAGTGGTCAACTAGATACTAAAGTTGTCAAGGCAATTATTAAAGTTGGAGATTTTGAATTAGGGCAGATAAATATCTGTCTCTTATACACATCT
>NZ_JBSQYM010000074.1:0-35552 GCF_055140805.1 Orenia sp. | reverse complement strand
AATTAATCTTTTAATCTTTAATTCGTGTTAATTCGTTGCTAATCTTTAGCTTTTGATCTTTAGTCTTTTATTACACTTTAGACTTGGATATCTATATAGTCATCCAACTTTAGAATGAAATAATAGAAAGATAGTGTGACACTTTGTGTCGAGTACGAGCTATGAGTGTGAGTGTGTGTAAACCACCCTCTCCTAAATCCTCTCCCTGATAAGGAGAGAACTTTAACTTCTTTTTGTTCCTCCCCTTTTAAGGGGGAGGTTAGGTGGGGGGTATTACTAAAGTATCGCTATATATCCATTAAATTACACTTTAGAGTTGGACATCTATATGACAGAAGCTAGTAACTAGTAAAGTTATACATATCTACTTTCTATCATATATTATTTTTAATTATACTGTATTTATAAATTACTCATTTTCTTTGATAACTGTTAAGATATCTTCTTTTGTATTAGCATTCACCAATGCTTCTCTAAAATCTGTATGCATCAGCTTACGTGATAACTGAGCTAATACTTTAAGGTGCTCATCATTTTTACCTTCAGGTACTGCAATCATAAATAATATTTTTGCTGGCTGATCATCAAAGCTCTCAAAATCAATTCCCTGCTCTGACTTAGCAAAAACTAAAGTAGGCTCTTTAACGACACCACTTTTACCATGAGGAATGGCAACCCCATTTCCAACACCTGTAGTACTTTTGGCTTCTCTAGCTAAGATAGTCTGATAAAACTCATCTTTAGAAGTAACTTTATCATTGGCATCTAATAAGTCCACCATCTCTGCTAAAACTTCATTTTTAGTATTGTTAGTCAAATTAAGCTTGATTAAATCTTCACTCATCAAATTACTGATTTTCATCTATACTCAACTCCTTTGTTCTAATATTTTTATCTCAACTTGAGTTAATAACTCTTCAACCTCATCCTTCTTACAGATTTGGGTTCCTGACTGAACAACAGTATTAGCACTAGCTGCAGTAGCATAGCCTATAGCATCTTTCAAGCTTTCTCCTTGGCTTAGCTTTAAAGATAGCGCACCCACCAAGGTATCACCTGCTCCAACAGAGCTACCAACTTCAATCTTAGGTGGCTTTATTTTTAAAACTCCAGACCCACTAACAACGATTGAGCCCTCACTTCCTAAGGAAACAACTATAATCCCAATCCCTCTTTGGTGAAGCATCTTAGCTGCATTAATAACCTCATCAGTATCTTTTAGAGGTTTGTTAATTAGCTTCTCTAATTCATCCAAGTTGGGCTTAATTAGATAAGGCTTTACTTCTAAAGCCTTCATTAAAGGAATACCTGATGTGTCTAAAACCACTTTAACACCTTTATCTTGTAATTTAGTTATCAATTGGGCATAAAAGTCTTCTGGAACACCTATAGGTAAACTACCAGCTAATACTACTAGATTATCCTTTGTAACATTATTTAATAAATTTTCTTCTAAATTAATTAAAGCTTCTTTGCTGATATTAGGACCTGGCTCATTAACTTCCGTCTCTTTAGTAGTAGCAAGATCAATTATCTTTAAATTGGTACGAGTTTCACCTTCCACCTGAGTAAAAGAGTGAGTAATTCCAGCACTAGTCAATCTATCCTTAATAAACTGACCACTACTGCCTCCTAAAAATCCTAAAGCTTTTGTATTGCCATCTAATTCAGCAACTACCTTTGAAACATTAATCCCTTTACCCCCAGCATCTTTTCTAACAGATTGAATCCTATTTAATGCTCCAACTTTAAAATCCAATAGTTCAACAGTCTTATCTACAGCAGGATTTAAAGTTACTGTTATAATCATCAGCTCACCTCCTAAGCTAAGATAATATCAACCTTCTCTTTAAAACTATCTAATAGCTCTTCTTTTAAGCTATTATCACTTACAATAATATCTACCTCTTCAATTTCAGCCACTTTAACAAAGGCTGTTTCTTCAAATTTACTATAATCTGCTAATACAATTACCTCTTTGGCTCTTTCTAGCATCGTCTTTTTAGTATTTGCTTCTACTAAATCAGGAGTTGTTATCCCAGCTTTTAAATCAACACCATTTGCTCCCAAAAATACTTTATCGGCATGAAATTTACTTAAATTATCCTCAGCAACAGGTCCTACCATGGCTAAAGTGTGCTTTCTTAGATGACCTCCAATTAAGATGACTTCACAGTTAGTCTGTGATAGCTCTAATGCAATATTAACACCATTTGTTACAACTGTTAAATCTTGATAATCACCTAAATGTTTAGCCAATTCAGTTGTAGTTGTTCCAGCATCTAAAATTATTGTGTCTCCTTCATTGATTAATCCTGCAGCCTTAAGCCCAATATCTACTTTAGCTTGATGATGCTCTTTCTCTTTTTCTATAAAGGATGGTTCAAATTTGGTACCCCCTTTAGCTACTGCACCTCCATGAGTCCTTTGAATCAAACTCTGTTCTTCTAATAGTTGTAGATCTCTTCGAATAGTCGAAGCAGATACATTAAATTTCTCACATAATTCATTCACTGTGACTGAATTATTCTTTTCTAATATCTCTACTATTTTAAGTTGCCGTTCTTCTGCAAATATTCTAATCACCTCCGATTTTAATATCTCTTTAAAAGTTTTCCATTAGCTAAGCAAAAAATACCCGCTCTCAATTTTACACTACCTGATATACAAATAGAAATTGAAAGTGGGTATTATCCTCTTATTATATGGTCTTATCCCATCTATCTACTTAATGTAGCTTATATTCGATTATTATTCAAGAATCAATTTTTAATTTAACCACTTATGATTGATTGTGATTGTTTGTTGTTACTTATGATTATATTATAATTTTTCAGAAAAGTCAAGCTTATAATTTATAAAAATTATCTTTCAACAACAAACTTTGTGGTTAACACTATTAATTAGGAATCAAGAGTCAGGAGCCAGGAGCCAGAAACCTGTGAATTATACCGCTTCCAGATTCCTGATAACCGACTTCTTGTACTTCCTTATCTGTTATTAACCTAATTTTCACAAAAGTCGTGAAAGAGCCAAAATTATAATAAGCTTTAACAATAGAAAAAAGAGAAGGTTTGACCCCTCCCTTTATCGTTTATTGAGCTTTATTAGTCGATTTTAAGGCACTGACTAATAAAGCAGTCACTACTGTTCCTGCTAAAATCGATATAGCATACATCAAGACATTGCCTACTGCATTTGGAATAGCAAGAACAAAGATACCTCCATGAGGAGCTCTTAAGGTAATATTAAATAACATAGATAAAGCACCAGTTAGTCCAGAACCAACCACAATTGAAGGAATGACCTTCACTGGATCAGCTGCTGCAAAAGGTATTGCTCCTTCTGTAACAAAGGAAATACCCATAGCTGCTGCGGCTTTACCTGCTTCTTTCTGTTGCTTGTCAAACTTATTAGGAGCAATAAAAGTGGCTAAAGCCAACCCTAATGGTGGTACCATTCCTGCTGCCATAACTGCTGCCATTGGTTCATAAACCTCAGAACTTAATAGACCAATCGCAAAGGTATAAGCAGTTTTATTAAGGGGTCCACCCATATCAAAAGCCATCATTACACCTAAAATTAGTCCTAATAATACTCTATTTGTTCCAGACATTCCTGTTAACCAAGCTGTCAAGCCATCCATGATAGCTTTAATTGGAGTACCTATAACATAAATCATCAGTAACCCAACAATTAATGTTGATAATAGTGGTAAAATCAATACTGGCTTAAGACCTGCCATATTCTTAGGTAACCTTATATTATCATTTAATAATTTAGTTACATAACCAGCTAAGAAACCTGCAATAATTCCACCTAAGAAACCAGAACCAAGATTAGCAGCTAACATTCCTCCAACCATACCAGGAGCAAATCCAGGACGATCAGCAATAGAGCTAGCAATAAATCCTGCTAAAACAGGAACCATTAAAGCAAATGCAGTTCCTCCACCAATCTGCATTAATGCAGCAGCTAGAGTTCCTTCTTGTTCAAAGGCCTTAATTCCAAAAATAAAGGATAAAGCAATTGTTAAACCTCCTGCTACAACAAAAGGTAACATTCTAGAAACACCATTCATTAAATGTTTATAAGCACCTTTTCTTTCAGAACTGCCTGTTTTCTTGGCCTGTGAAACATTATTAGTCACAGCTTGTCCTTGTGAAGCCACTTCTTCACCCTTAGCCACAGCCTGCTTAAGTAAAGTTACTGGATCTTTAATCGCCTCTTTTACTGGAACAGAGACTACAGCTTTTCCTGCAAATCGTTCAGTATCTACATCAGTATCTGCAGCAACTATAATTGCCTTTGCATTTGCAATCTCCTCGGCAGTTAATTCATTTTCTACGCCTACAGATCCTCTAGTTTCTACCTTAATATCAATTCCCATCTCTTCAGCACTCTGAGTCAAAGCTTCAGCTGCCATATAAGTATGTGCTACACCAGTTGGACAAGAAGTTACCGCTAATACTCTACCTTGCTCATTACTTGTAGCACCTTCAGCTTTTTTAACTGCCTGATCAATTAAACCTGATGGATCTTTAATTGCTTCTTTTACCGGAACCGCCACTACAGCCTTTCCAGCAAAGCGATCTGCGTCAACATCAGTATCAGCAGCAATAATAATTGCATCAGCCTGTTGAATATCTTCTGTAGTTAAACCATTCTCTACACCTACAGATCCTCTAGTCTCTACCTTAATATCAATCTCTTTCTCTTTGGCAGTCTGGGTCAAAGCTTCAGCCGCCATATAAGTATGAGCTACACCAGTTGGACAAGAAGTTACAGCTAATATTTTCATTTTATTCCTCCTTGTGATAACTTCTTTAATTGTTTTTTATTCTTCTACTCATTATCTTTGATTACTTTTAGAACTTCTTCTGCACTATCAGTAGCTAATAAAGCATCTCTAAAGTCAGCATGCATTAATTTACGAGATAATTGAGCCAATACTTTCAAATGTTCATCATTCTTTCCTTCTGGTACTGCAATCATAAAGAATATCTTTGCTGGTTGATCATCAAAGCTCTCAAAGTCTACTCCTGCTTCTGATTTAGCAAAAACCAAACTAGGTTCTTTAACAACAGTGCTCTTTCCATGAGGAATAGCTACTCCATTACCTACACCAGTAGAGCTTTTTTCCTCTCTTGCTAAAATTGTTTGATAAAACTCTTCATTTGATGTGATTTTATCATTTGTATCTAATACATCAACCATCTCTTGTAAAACAGCATTCTTATCAGTATTCTCTAAATCAATTTTAATTAATTCTGGACTCAATAAACTACTAATTTTCATCTTTACCCTCTCCTTATTCTAATATGTCTATAGTGATTTGACTTAGCAATTCACTAATTTCATCTCGCTTACATAATTGAGTTCCTGCTTTGGTTACACTATTAGCACTAGCAGCTGTAGCAAAATGTATTGCCTCTTGTAGATCTACTCCTTGACTTAATTTTAGACTTAAAGCCCCAACAAGAGTATCACCAGCTCCTACTGTGCTTTGTACCTCTACTTTAGGAGCATTTACCTTTAGTACTCCATTTTGACTAACTACAATTGAACCTTTACCACCTAAAGAAACAACTACTATTTCAACCCCACTTTGATGTATCTCTTTAGCAGCTTCTACAACTTTGGCTGTTGATTCTAAAGATCTAGCAACTATCTTTTCTAATTCATGAATATTTGGCTTAACTAAAGATGGTTTAGCTTTAACCCCTTCAAGAAAGGGCTGACCATATGTGTCTAAAACCACTTTTCCGCCTTTTTCTTTAACCTTTGTGATTAAGTCAGCATAAATATCTTCAGGAGTACCCTGTGGTAGACTTCCTGTAAGAACTACAAAATCACCATCACTAACTGTATTTAATAAATCATCAGTTAGCTTAGTCAAATCCTTACCACTTACTTGTGGACCTGGTTCATTAATCTCAGTTTCATCTTCACTAGCTAAATCAATCATCTTCAAGTTAGTACGAGTTTCACCAGCTAACCAAGTAAAGTTATGTTTAACTCCTATAATCTCTAAGCTATCTGCGATAAATTGACCACTACTACCAGCTAGAAAACCTAATGCTTTGGTCTGTCCCTCTAGCTCAGCTACTACCTTAGAAACATTAATCCCTTTTCCCCCTGCATCTTTTCTAACCTCTTTAATTCTATTTAAAGAGCCTATTTCAAAGTTAGACAACTTGACCGTCTTATCGATTGCAGGATTTAAGGTTACTGTTATAACCATTCCTTCACCCCCTCTATGTTGTTATAATTCTTACTTTATTTTTAAATTTATTTAAAACCTCATTATCTAAAGCATTATCAGTGATAATCTTATCTACACTTTCTAAATCTGCTATTTTGATAAAGGCAGTCTCTTCAAATTTACTATGATCTGCCAAAACAATCACTTCCTTAGCCATCTGAATCATTATCTTCTTACTATTTGCCTCTACTAAATCTGGAGTAGTTACTCCAGCCCTTAAATCAATTCCATTTGCCCCTAAAAAAACCTTATTTGCATGAAACTTTTTTAAATTTATATCAGCAATGGGACCAACCATAGCTAGTGTATGCTTTTTTAAATATCCACCAGTTAATAAGACCTGATTAGGACCTTGAGCTAATTCTAAGGCAATATTAATAGCATTGGTAACAATGGTTAAATCTTTGTGGCTATCTAATAATTTAGCTAATTGGGTTGTAGTTGTTCCTGCATCTAAGATAATAGTATCCCCATCATTAATCAGCCCTGCTGCTTTTTGAGCAATACTCTCTTTAACTTGGGGATATTCCTTCTCTTTCTCTACAAATGAAGGCTCTAACTTAGTACCTCCTTTAGCTAGTGCTCCTCCATGAATCCTCTGTATCTCACCTGACTTTTCTAACTTATCTAAATCTCTTCTAATGGTAGAGGTAGATACTTTAAACTTATCAGATAAACTTTTCACCTTAACCAACTTACCACTTTCAATTAATTCTACAATCTTAGCCTGTCTTTGCTCTGCAAACATTTTAATCACCCTTGCTTTTTTTTATTAAATTTCTTGTAAACCAATAATGATTATATTCGATTATTTATGATTGATTAATATTTAATTGCTGGTGACTAAAATCAATAACCTGTTTTTTATGATTGTTTTTGATTGAATGTTGTTATTTGTGATTATATTATATTGTTTTCTAAAAGTCAAGGTAGTAATTATGAAATTAAATTTTATAGAGATAGTGCGATACTTTAGCAATCTGGAATCGGTTATCAGGAATCTGTAAAACATACTGATTCCAGGTTCCTGATTCCTGACACGAAAGCGTCTCATTATCTCCATTAAAGTCCACTTCAAACTTGAACACCAACCTAAGTAAAACTTCATCTTGAAATTTTTGAAATTAATTTAACACTTTTCCATTAGTAAGAATAGGATATATTAGCTCAAGTCTGGAGGTGATTTAATGGCTCGTAAGCGACCAAATATAGAAAGAGAACACTACCCTAATTGTGATTTTCAACTAGCCCAAGCTTATATTCCTTTTCAAAATTATGGTCCACGTTATAGTCCTAGAGAAGCATTGACAAGAGGCACTATCTTTATCGATCTGTATCGACCATACAAAAGGAAAAAATTCTAGTCCCATATAAGGAGGTGAAAAGATGACTAGAGAGCAATTGGAGATGCTTAAGGAACTCATGGCTTTAGATTTTTATTTAGTAGAACTTAGCTTGTTCTTAAATACCCATCCTAATAATCAACAGGCTTTAGAAGACCATAATATGACCGTTAGAGAATATCAAGAATTAAAGATGGATTATGTCAGAAGATATGGTCCATTATGTATCGGCTGTGTCAGTGAATATCCATGGCAGTATGTAGAAACAGCATGGCCATGGCAAATAGAATATTAAAAGGAGGAAAATAAGATATGTGGAATTATGAAAAAATACTCCAATATCCAGTTAAGGTGAGCAAAAATGATTTAGAAATGGCAAAATATCTTTATGCCCAATACGGCGGTCCTGATAGTGAGCTATCAGCAGGAATTAGATATTTAACTCAACGGTACTTTATACCTACTGGCGAAGCCAAAGCTACTTTAACTGAAATTGGAACTGAAGAGTTAGCTCATTGGGAAATATTAGGGACTTTGATTTATAAATTAACTGAAGGTGTACCAATTCAGGCTTTAAGAGATGCCGGTTTAGGAGCTCATTATGCTCAACACGGTAAGAATTTATATCCCCATGATGCAGCAGGTGTACCTTGGACAGCATCATATATCCAATCCCATGAAGACCCTATAGCTACTTTACATGAAAATTTAGCTGCCGAACAAAAAGCAAGGGCTACTTATGAAAATTTAATTAACCTCAGTAATGATGCTGGGGTGATTGATACCTTAAGCTTTTTAAGGCAAAGAGAAGTTGTTCATTTTCAAAGATTTGGAGAAACCTTAGATATTGTTAGAGACTACTTGGAGGATGAGGGAAGAAGAGAATACTAATTTAAACTAAAAGGTGGTGCTAATTAGCACCACCTCTAATATATTTAAGCAGAGATAAAAGTTTCTTTAGAATTATAATCAACTACTTTTTGATAATTAGCAACTAGTCTATCAAATACATTATCCCAAGATTTATTTAGAGCATATTCACAAGCATTATTAGCTAGCTCTAACCTCAATTCTTTATTTGTGATCAATTTTTCTAATTTACTAGCAAATGCTTTAGGACTTATCTCTTTACAGGCTAAGCCATTATAACTATCTATCAAATTCTCTCTGATTCCACCTTCTAGAAAACTAACAACAGGCAGTCCCGATGCCATTGCTTCTAAAATTACATTGCCATAGGTTTCGGTTATCGATGGAAATGCAAAGATATCAGCCGAAGCATATATCTTACTTAACTCTTTACCCTTCATATATCCAGTAAAGATAATATTTTGAGATGAATCTGCTTTTAGCTCATTTAGTAACGGCCCATCACCAGTAATTAATAACTTAACTTTATCTCTATACTTCTGATCTAACAGTTTCATACTCTTGTTTAATAAAGCTAAGTTCTTCTCTGGTGCTAAACGCCCCACATATAATAAAGTTATCTTATCTTCTAAGCCATAGTTTCTTCTTAATTCCTTATTCCGATAATCAGGGGAATAAAATCTAGTATCAATTCCCCTATCCCAGATTGCTAAATTATTAATTCCATTCCTTCTTAACTCCTCTAATGTTGCTTGCGAAGGGCAAAAATTGAGTTCACAATGGCCATGAAACCATTTAAAGAAACTCCAGATTGGCTTCTCTAGTAGATTCAAATTATAATAATCAAGATAATGGGTGAAGTTAGTGTGATAGGATGAAACTAAAGGAATATTATAGCTAGTAGCATACTTCAATCCACATAATCCAAGGTTAAAAGGGGTGACTATATGAATTAAATCTGGCTTATATTCATTTAACATATTCTTAATTCTAAAGTAATTAGGAACCGATAGTCTACACTCTGGATATAAGAAGAATCTAAAGCTTATCATCCGTTGAATATTCTCTTCAAAATTTCCATTACTCTTCATAGAATCATCGGGAGCAAAGATTAAATAATCAATCCCCCTTTGATCAAAATATTCTTTAAGCTTGCCTAAGGTCTTTGTCACACCATTAATCTGAGGAAAAAAGGTATCAGTAAAGATAGCAACTTTCATGATGAACCTCCTTCAAATAATCTTATTCATAATTATCCCTTATAAACTTAATAGTAAGTGTATTATAGAAGAAAATAAGCTACTGATAATTATTCCAACAATTACATCAGAAGGATAATGTACTCCCAAATATATTCTTGAAATCCCAACTAAAAAAGCAAGAGATAAAAATAGAATACTAAAGAATGGAAAATAAAAACTAAAAGTAAGTGCTAAAGAGAAACTAGCGGTTGTATGTCCAGAAGGAAAGGAATACTCTTCAAAGGGGATATCTAATACTTCCACCTCTTCAAATAGTCTATAGGGACGTAAACGATTGGTAATTCTCTTAATAATATGAACTAATAAATGGCTACTTGATAGTACTAACAGTGCTTCATATCCAACATTATCAAGCTCTCTATTGCCAAAAATAATAAATAAACAAGGTAAAATAGCTGTAAAGAATGCCCCACCTAAGTGGGTTATCTGAGACATTAAGTAGTCTAAAAGAGCTGTCCTCTTTTTAGTATAGATAAAATCAAATAATTGCAAGTCTATTGTCAACAATTGATTTGTTAGTCGATTCATAAGGCTACCTCCTTAATAAGGTAAATATTCTTAATCATATTATACTAATAAAGTATTAAAGGTTTGTTAACTTCAAATTAATTAAATGTAAAAGCAACTGGTAGTTTATGGCGCTAGAATATAAAGATAAAAGTAACTTTCAAAAAGGTTGATTGTTACTTATTACTATTTATATTATGTGATATATCTATTATTTGATTCAATAAGTTTCTCTAATACTTTATAGAGATAGTGCGACACTTTTTACTTTAGTGTATAGTGTATAGTGTAAAGTTGATAGTGGTTTACACGAAGAGTCTTGTTCTTTAGACTCGTAGGGATAGTTAAATTCAAAACCTTGAAACATAAAGACTTTAATCTTTTTACTATCAACTATACACTATCAACTGTCAACTCAAAAGAAGTGTCGCAATATCCCCATTAATTCTCAGTTTAAGTTTCTATAAAAGCAATATAAACAACAAAAAACTAGCTATCAGCTGATAGCTAGTTTTTTATAGAATTTATTAAATTTTAAATTGAGCTAAAGTAAAATAAGAGCCCAGTTAGAAAAATAGATTCCAATTAGAGCACCTATAATTATATCAGAAGGATAATGAACTCCTATATAAGCCCTTGAAATCCCAACTAATCCTGCCACTGCTTGACTAAATGGATGAAGGCTGGGAAAATTAGCTCCACAGACAATTGCTAAAGAAAAAGCAGCTGTCGTATGACCAGAAGGAAAGGAATGTTCACCAAAGGGAGGTTTTTTAAAGTTAACCTCCTCTAAGGCTAGATAAGGACGAGTTCTACTAACAATATGCTTGACAATCTGTACTACTACCCCACTAGTTAGCAGAGCAATTAAAGCCTGCCATCCTATCTCACGAAACCTCTCTTGCCCAGATAAGACAAATAACAGGGTAAAGGTAATTGTAAATAAAGCTCCTCCTAAGTGGGTTATCTTAGGCATAAACCAGTCTAGAAGTCCACATTTAATCTTACGATTAATCAGATAGAAGAGTTGAACATCTCTATTTATAATTGATTGTAATAAACTACCCATATTTTCTACTCCTTTTCTTACTATTAAGATTAATATAAACATTATATTATATTTTATAGTAGCTCTCAACAATTTTATCTACACTAATCGACTATATTCTGAGTATGAGTATAATTTAAACCTATACTTAATTAAATCTAAACAATTTATTTATATAATCATCCAACTTTAGAATGAAACAATAGAAAGATAGTGTGACACTTTTTGGAATCTGGAGTCTGGAATCAGTAGTCAGAAATCATTTATAAACACTGGTTCCAGATTCCTAATTACCGACACGAAAGTATCGCTATATACCCATTAAATTACACTTTAAACTTGGATATCTATAATATTCTATATTATTCAGCCAGCCTTCTTGCTCCTGCAAACTTCTTTCTCCAAAATCTATTAAAACGACTAACCTCTACATTCCTTCTCTGTAAGATATGAATAAATTCATGGTCATTAATCATAATCCCTGAATGGGTTACAATTCCATCTAATAGCTCAAAGTAAACTAAATCTAAAGTCTGTAATTGATTGAAATCAACTGCCTCTCCTACACTGATAATGCCTCTTAAATAACGGTTAGGATCCTCTTTATACCATTCTTCAGAGATAAATGAGCCATCATCTGATGGTACCTCAATTCCAAACTCTTCATATATAGATATCAATAATCCCAAGCAGTCTAGACCTGTTAATGACCTACCATTATGCTTATAAGGTATATTCCGATATTTATTAACTATCTTCTCTACCTTCTTATCTATGTCTTCCTTCATGAATCCACCTCCCTCTTATCATTTTCCCAATTGATAGCATTTATGCTGATGAAAATAGATGATCTAGTACTAAAAACTACTCTATTTTAGCCTTCCACAACTTTTGTGAAAAATTAGATTGATAACTAATAATGAAATCTAAGAAATCGGTTATCAAAAATCGAGAATCAGTATAATTCACAGTTTTCTGGCTCCTGATTCCTACTTAATAGTGTTAATCACAAAGTTTGTTGTTGAACCTCTCTTTTTAATTTAGTTACTGGATATAGATAAACAACTTTAATAAAAGATGCTTTAGTCCTCTCTCCTAAGGTAGGAGAGAGTTAGAGTGAGGTATGAAAGGTTTTGATTTATTTCATTTTAGACTTGGATATCTATAAGTTCATCTAAGGCTCTGTGACAAAAACAGTCACTTCGCCAAGATTCTACTTTGCCCATTGGATTAATTCATCTAAGATTCTGCGACAAAACCACTCGCTTCATCAAGATTCATTTTGACCACTGGATAAGTTCATCTAAGACTCTGCGACAAAAGCAGTCGCTTCGTCAAGATTCTACTTTGCCTATTGGATTAATTCATCTAAGATTCTGCGATAAAACCACTCGCTTCATCAAGATTCATTTTGACCACTGGATAAGTTCATCTAAGACTCTGCGACAAAAGCAGTCGCTTCGTCAAGATTCACTTTATAACATCATATGTAATAAATAGCAATTGGTGAAAAGTTTATTTAATTATTAAGAGGGTTGGGAAAGATATTTCTTATTTAACAAAAGAGAATATCTTAGCCAATTTTAAATTCTTCTTAATCAATTCTGGATTCTTCTTGATATAATCTAAAAACTTTAGTCTAAATTCAACTTCTATCTCTTGATCTTCTTTTATATGAGACTTATTAGCTTTAGCTTCCATTAATTTAGGAGAGCTATTATCTATTGAATCAGCAGAATCTATAAAACATAAAGGAGGAAATAAGACACACCACCAATTTGCTCCCTTACCATCACCTAAAATCACCCTTACTGCTTGATAATCACCTTCAGGTAGAGTTACACTCCCATAAGTTCTCATTGGAAAGTGGGTTTTTTCTAGCTTAACTACCACCTTATAATCTTTACCTCTTTTACTAATCTCCTCTTCTGCTACTTGGGTTAAATAATCAATATTATCTCGAATTATACTACTAGCATCAGTCACATCTTTAACATCTGTAAGGAGTTCTTTACTTGAATCAATAATTTTATTTCTAATCAATCTTTTCAATGCTTGGTCAGCTAAGGTATTACTATTGGCAATCACATGTAATCTCAACAAATTATCAGGTCTGTAATCTCTCTGCTCTAGTACAAAGGCTGTTTTACTGCCTAATATTGATAATGTAAGTAAAGCAACTGCAATCACTAATATAAATCTTACCCGTTTCATTTTACTTCCTCCTTTAATTCGATCTCATTTCTTAATTTCTGTAGGGCCTTCTTTTGAATCCGAGAAACCTGAGCTTGAGATACACCAATTCTTTCAGCCACCTCTGCTTGGGTCTGGCCTTGAAAGAACCTTAGATTAATAATAAATCTCTCTCTAGCAGATAAGACTGAAAAAGCCTGTTTAATATTAATCTCTTCTGTCCAATCTAATCCTCCATTATCACTTAATTGATCCATTATCCTCAATTGATCCCCCTCATCCTCAAAGATTGGAGTAAAGATAGAGATAGGATTCTTAGTCGCTTCCAAAGCATAAACTATATCCTCTCTAGGAGTATCAATTATTTTTGAAATCTCATCAAGGCTAGGCTCTTTTCCAGTCTTTTTGCGTAATTTATCTCTTGTCCTTAAAGTTCTATAAGCCAATTGCCTTAAAGAACGACTAACTCTGACTTCACGGTTATCTCTAATATAACGTTTAATCTCCCCTAAAATCATCGGTACGGCATAAGTAGAGAATCTAACCCCTTTACTCATTTGAAAATTATCAACAGCTTTGACTAGACCAATACACCCTATCTGAAACAAATCATCGATTGGGTGACTACTATTTCTAAATCTCTGCAATACACTTAAGACCAATCTTAAATTACCATTGACTATCTCTGTTCTTGCTTCTATATCTCCATTATTGACTCTATTAAATAGCTCCATCATCTCTTTATTTGATAAGACAGGTAGTTGTGAAGTATTGACCCCGGTTAGCTTTACCTTTTCCATATTATCACTCCCATTTTATACCATATTTTCTTAGTAATAGCATTGACACGAATGACAGGAGTTATACATGAAAATTTGATTTTTTTAATTTTTATTTTTGTTATTGGACAATTGTCTTATTTTAAGGTGGTATTAAATAGGTATATTGAGAGATTTTTGTCAATCTGGAATCAGTAGTCAGGAATCAGTTATAAACACTGGTTCCAGATTCTTGATTCCCGACACGAAAGTGTCGTACTATACCTATATAACACCAAATACAGATTTCTCCCTCTTTATCATCGTAATAAGGTATAAAATTCTTATAAATACAAAAAATAAATCATACTAATTAGATATATGTGTGGAGTGATTATATGAAAAAAATCTCCAATTTACAGTTATTTATAATGGCTGTCAATTTTATGCTTGGAAGTGCTATCCTATTTCCCCTAGGTATTAAGGCTAAACAAGATTCTTATCTAGTCATGTTATTCGCCCTACCTATAGGAATACTTCTGGCAATGATATATATAAAAATAAGCTCAATAGATTCTAATAATAATCTAATTGAAATAAGCAATCAAATATTTGGTAAATATCTAGGATGGGTAATCGGCCTAATCTATTCCTCCTTCTTTCTTTACATAGGTATTAGAAATATTAGAGATTTTGCAGGACAGCTTAATCATTTTCTAGTTGCACAAGCAAGTCTAAAGTCACTTATTATATTAACGATCACTTTAACAATCTATTGTTTACATTATAATATCGAGATGATAGCAAGAGTTACTACCTTTACTCTTGTAATTGGATTACTATTTTTAACTCCCAGTACTCTTTACTTATTATTCTCCAGTGCTGATTTTAATACCCTGCAACCTGTTCTAGTTAAAGGGCTTAGTCCAATTTGGAAAGAAATCTACCCAGGCTTTCTTGCTTTCCCTCTTGCCGAACTGATAATCTTTGCTATGGTCTTTCCCAAAGTCAATAATCATAAAAAGAGCAAGAACTACTTTATCACAGCTATAATTATCTCTATTTTAATATTAACTATAAATACTATTACTATCATCTCAGTCCTAGGTCTAAAACTAGCCGAAGATGTAAGCTATCCCTTAGTAAGAAGTGGTCAAATAGTCAGTGGAGAGTTATTGAATTTAGATTTCTTTATATCTTTAAGTACCACCTTAATCTTATTTGAAAAGATTAAACTTTTAATATATAGTGCTGTAAAGGGATTTTCAATTCTATTTAATCTACCCTATAAAAGATTAGCTATTATAATCCCCATAATAGCTGGATATCTAGCAATCATTATTGCTCCTGGTCGAGTACAACATCTTGAATTTGGTCTAGGTCCTTCCCTCTGGATTAATATAGCAATTGGAATCTATCTTCCTATAATTAGTTTAGTGGTCTATTATTTGAAGAGATTGTTTGTAAAAAATCAGAAAAGTGATGATGGTTAATGGGTATATTGTGATACTTCTCACTTTTTTAAAAGTGAAAAAATTATTAAAATATTTTTCGGGAAAGCTTATCAGCTTTTTTCCCAAGTGACTTTTAGCATTGCCCTAAAAGTCCCAAAAGGTCTAGAATAAAATATACCTACGAGTCTAAAAAAAGACTCTCCGTAGCAGAACCAGCCCACTCTCTCAGCAATCAAAGCCTTAATTATTATTAATATTAGCTTCTCTCTAGTTAAGATTTTGATTAAATTTAAATTTTAATTCAATTTTTGCTTCGTTCAAACAATAATTTTCTTCGGTATAAAAATCTTTTAATTCTTAATTTTTAATTGTAAAAAGTGTCGCTTTTTCTCTATATTCTCTCATTATATACAGAAAAGAGTTAAGGAAAGAATCCTTAACTCTTTTTATGCTAATAATTGATTAAATATATAGTCATACAATGGCTTAAATAAATCTGATAATATTAAAATTGGATTAGGTAATGGTAAATCTAATAAAACTCCATAGCTATATATAATTCCCATCGACATTAATAAAGTATATACAAATAACTCTCTCCATTCCTTCTTTTTGACCAATCCTTTAACTTGAATGTAGATTAAAACTATAAAGAACAAAGTTAAAGCTATTATCTTCATATTTTTACTCCCTTATTCTGGCTTAGTAATTGGTTGAGAGATCATTCCCAATCGTTTGACAGTAACCTTTACTTTAATATCTGTTGTTACTGTAGGAAAGATTTGATCCCAATCATCTTTTATCTCTTCCCATTTCTTAGGATAACTTCGATAGATAGCATTTCCATAGCCAAAAATATCAGCATTATAATCTTGTTGGGCTCTCCATAAAGTTGTCTCCATCTCCTTTTCAATCTCTTTAGCTAAATTCTTCTGTAATTTTTCAATATCCTCAGTTTTTGTTAAATCCAAGTCAGTAATTGCTTCAGTAATTGCTACATCTGTCTTAACTTCTAGTTTAAAGTTTATCTTTCCATCTTTAATCTCTGGCTTTAGCTTAGAATGATTACTCAATATCTCTGCTGAAAATTTATCCTTTCTATTAGAGTACTCTACAATAGCTCCACCCTCAACTTCACCAACTATAAATAGATATCCTTTAGACTCTACCCTATCTAACCATCCTACCAGCTTACCATCTTTTAAGACAGCATCACCTGACAAAGAAATAACATCTCTCAAATCCTCTGGTATATTCTTGGTTAAATCCAACTGTTCATAGGTTCCTTCTGGTGTTAGCTCAGGCTTATAATTGGTTATACGACCAGTAATCTCATCAAAATCATCATCAGCTAATCTAATTAGCATATCTTTAAGATTGATAGCATAGCTTTCTGACCAATCACTTTGATTATTTTCAATCAAACCAGCAATCTCTGCAGGCAAACTACCTTCAAAACGAGGATTTGCTTCTAAGGTCTCTTTAATAGGAAATTCTGAAATTAAGACCCAACTATTATATCTAATCTCTTTATTTCTGGCAAAAAAGTCCATTATATCCTTCAAACCTCTCTTGGCAGCTTGCTCTCCAATGATTATCAAATTATTATGAAACCAGACCAGTTTCTTAGAGACAACAGATCTAAGATTTTTACTAGCTCTCATTAGTGTTCTACCATGAGCAGTGGCATTCCAACTTTGAATATTTGAGCCACCCATCCCTCCACCAGCTTTACTAGGAACCATTACCTGTACTATAATCTCATACTTCTGATCTTTAGGATCCCAATCAACTGCAGTCAGACCTACAATTCCTAGTTCATCCATCTCCCTCTTACCAGCACAAGCAGTCAGACTAAATAACATTATTAATAATAAGAACAAACTTACAAATCTCCTACTCATTTTCATCATCCCCTTTAGCTGGTGAAGGTTTAATATTAGAGCGAATCCTTTGATTATCATTCTTTACTAGATAAGGCGGACGATTATTTTTAAACCACTCTGGTACTCTGATAAAAGAATCCTTGAGAGCTTCCCAATCTGTTGGAGTAATTGGTGACAAGTAGGGTATACCAAAGGTTCTAAGACTACATAGATGGATTAACAAGGCTAAAACTGCAAAGGTAATCCCAAACATTCCCCAACTAGCTGCTAAAAACATGACCCCAAAACGAATTAGCCTAACCCCTAATGCAAAATTATAAGCAGGAATCATAAAGGATGCAATCCCTGTCAATGCTACTACAATAACCATAGCTTGAGAAACTAGACCTGCCTGAACTGCTGCTTCTCCTACAACTAAAGCCCCAACGATACTGACTGCCTGTCCAACAGTCTTAGGTAACCTTACCCCTGCTTCCCGTAATGCTTCAAAGGCAATCTCCATGATTAAAGCTTCGACTAAAGCAGGAAAGGGAACTCCCGCCCTTGAAGCAACGATACTCAAAAGTAATTTAGTAGGTATCATCTCTTGATGAAAGGTAGTAATTGCAATATAGACTGATGGTGCCAATAAAGCCACTAGAAAAGCTCCAAATCTCAATAATCTCATAAATGAAGCAAAAAAGAACCTTTGATAATAGTCTTCGTTTGACTGTAAGAAATGAATAAAAACACTAGGTAAAACAAGTACAAAAGGGGTCCCATCCACAAAGATAGCTACTCTACCTTCATTTAAGGAAGATGCTGCTCCATCAGGGCGTTCTGTATTAGATATTTGAGGGAAGGGAGAAAAAGGCTCATCCTCAATCAATTGCTCGATAATACCACTTTCATTGACCATGTCTATATCTATTCTCTTAACTCTACTCATTACCTCAGCTACCAAATCATCAGGTGCTACCCCCTCAATATAAGCAACAACTATAGCTGTTTTACTGACCCTACCAAGTCTTAAACTCTCTAGCTTTAAATCTGGTGTTTTGATTCTTCCTCTTAATAAAGAGATATTGACATCTATGTTCTCTACAAATCCCTCGCGTGGTCCCCTTACCACTGCTTCCGTTTCGGGTTCTGCTACACTTCTACTTTCTCTTGCTGGAATTGGAAAGGATAGAGCTTCAGCATAGCCATCGATCAATAAAACCACATGACCTGTAAATAAATTATCTATCATCTTACTGAATTCTTCTAATCTTTCTACTACAGCTATACTTAAAAGATTATTTGGTATTAATTCTATTAAATCTTGATTATGGAGAGGTTGCTTTAAATCCTCATTTCTAATCACCATCATTAGCTCTCTTAGAATAGTATCATTAACAAATTGCTTGTTAATTATCCCCTCAATGTAGACTAAAGCAGCGTTCAATTTGAGTTCATCACCAAGGATAAAGCGTCTAATATTCATATCGCCAACCTTATTAAAAATACCTTGAATATAAATTAGATTCTCTTCTAAACTACTCTTTAATTTTACATTATTAATATCGATTCCTTTCTTATATTGTTCTTCTAAAGCTTTTAAATTTTTCTCTGCACCCTTTTGCTTCTTCTCTTCTATTGTTAAAGGTCTTTTAATCTTCTTACTCATTAATTATCCCATCCTTTTTATCTATAGAGAAGTTAATAATTATCTTAATTTGACTTATGATTTTATTGTGTACAAATATAGATTATTTATTAATTTTTGACCCTTTATCTTCAAAAATCTATAAATTAGACTTACTCTTATTTTTAAATAGATACCCTAAAATCATTAGTAAGAGAAAGGGAACTTCTATAATAAATATGGAGATTGTTATAATATGTATAAATAAAGTCTTTAAATAATAAATGTCAGTTTGAAAATAGCCAAAAGAGATTGTGAATAACATAAAGGGGACGATTAACTTCTTGTAACTATCTAATTTAAACCATTCCTTAATTAAATATAAACAAGTAAAATAATAGATACCTACCTTAATCATTGTTGCCATAATCCATGCCACAAAGACATTAACTTCTAGACCAGAAATAGATAATTTACTCAGTGAATAAAAAGAATATTGTAAGCTACCACCTATTTCAGAACCAAATACTCCAATAGTAATGACTAATAAAATAGTAATAACAATCATACTAACTAAATTTCCTAATAAACTAACCTTGATAGCCTTAGCCTTATCTTTAAAAAAGGGCTTGAACACTAAAAACAAATTAGGAATTATTAAAAACCAGTGTAATGGTAATAAACTACCTCTAACTATCTGTTTTAAATCTATCTCTAAGGGCCGTAAATAATTAAAATCTATCATACGGTAATCACCTAAACCAATAATTAAGATTGAGAAGAAGATAATAACTATCCCAAAACCATTTACTCTTAGAATCGTCTCTATCCCCTTATAAGACAAATAACCCCCAATTAAAGTAATAGCAAACCAAATCTCTATTCTTCCTCTATTAGCACCAGGCATTACCATCCCTATAAATCCAACACTTTCATACATAATTAAGATAGTTAGCTGTATGTTTATTAAGATAAAAGGGATTAAAATTAATCTACCCAATATATCTCCAAAGATACTAATACAATCTCGGATAAGGTTCTGGTTAGAGAATTGGCAGCTTAATTTAAATACAAGATAATGTATTATTATAATAAAAAAGCTAGCAAAAATAATTGATATCCAGGCATTTCTACCACTTTGTATAATTATTTCACTTGGTACAAGTAACACAATAGTTGATAAAATTACATTTAATGATAATAAAAAACCTTGTACTGTACTTATCTTTTCTGCTGACATTTTATCACCTAATATTAATTTGATATTGTATATCCAGTTAGTCCTTCTTTCTATTAGCTAAAGCATATGCCAGTGTCAATAATAAAATAGTAGGCAAACTAACAGTTAATAAAGCACCTATCACAAAATATTTAGTATCTGACCCAGGTAAGCGAATATCGGAACTATATACTGTCAAGGCAAGAATAAAGAAAGTAAAGGAGAATACTATCCTTCTATAATCCTTTAATTCAAAAAAATCAGCAATTAACTGGACAGTAGCAAAGTTAAATATCCCAATCTTTAAGATATTACCTATAATCCAGATTATAAAAGTAATAACTTCTACCCCTCCCAAGGATAAGTCACTTATATCATGAAAGGAGAAGTTCAAAAGTATAGCTAATTTTTTGCCTAAAATAGCCACTAATAAAATAACTAAAATACTTGATACTATTTGAACTACTAAATTTGATAATCCAATAGCCTTGATTGCTCCTTTTTCTTTACTAAAATAAGGCTTTAACACTACTAAAACGACTGAGTGATAAAAGAATAGTCTTGCTGGGTATAAACTGCCAGCAATAACTTTTTTAAAATTAAAGATTAAAGGCTTCAAATTATCTAAATTTACAGTTGCAACTAAGGGAGTAGTTAATAAAATGCTAACTATACCAATCAGTAATAAACAACTTCCAATAGTATTACTTCTAGCTATGACTTCAATTCCACTATAGGATAGATATCCTACTAAAATACTGATAGCAACCCACATACTGACTACAGGTGCTTCCTCCATCACAAACTGAATATAGCCAGTACTAAAGACCAACAAAAAAAGATTGGTGATAAGCAAAATGGAGATATATGGTACTAAAATTATCTTGCCTAATAATACTCCAAATATATCTTTGCTATCATCAACAATACTTTTATTAGAAAATTTACAACTTAAGGTTAAGAATAGATGATTTAATAACCCCATAACTGTCCCTGCAACTATCATTGGAACTAAAGCAAGACCAGCACATGATTCAATTACAATATTGGGAGCAGTCATGACAATAGTCGGTAAAATAACTGCTATTCCTAACCAGAAGGCTTCAAGTTCACTTATCTTCTTACTCATCTTATCACCTGTTATAGATATAGTATTTAGTAATAACCTCTACTATTTCATTAATAATTGTTAAAAATATTATAGATATCCAAGTCTAAAGTGTAATAAAAGACTAAAGATCAAAAGCTAAAGATTAGCAACAACGAATTAACACGAATTAAAGATTAAAAGATTAATTAATCTTTTAGTTTTATTCGCGTAAATTCGGTAGATTCGTTGCTGAAAGTTATCTTTTAAGGCTTTTAGTTAAGAACTTAAAGGTATTAAATTATTAGGATATTTAAATTACATTCTAAAGTTGTTTATCTATATAGAACTCCAAGTCTAAAGTGTAATTTAATGGATATATAGCAACACTTTCGTGTGGGTAATCAGGAATCTGGAACCAGTGTTTATAACTGATTCCTGACTACTAATTCCAGATTCCAAAAAGTGTCACACTATCTTTCCATTGTTTCATTCTAGAGTTGTTTATCTATATTAATTTTTCATTTTTAACTCTTAACTGTAACTACCAACCCATCATACCACCATTCCCATGCATCATACTACCTCTAAATCCTCTTCCGCCCATCATGCCAAATCCATGCATCATACCAAAGCCCATCATTCCATAGTCTTCCATATACTCTAACTGTTCAGCAGTTAAGATATCTCTCATCTCTAATTGCATCTCTGCCATTACATCAAACATCTTATTTCTTAATAAATTAACCTCTTTTTGAGCTGCAATAATCTCATTGCGGTCAGCATCTTTATCAAAGTATAAGTCTCTTAAATCATCATTCTTATCTCTCATATCATCCATTAAATCATCCATTTGATCATAGTATTTATCTTGAAGACCTTCTAATTGATCCTCTTGTGCATTTGATAAATTTAAATCATTACGATGATTATTATTTCTATAACCATTTCTTGTTCCTTGACTATTAAATCCATTTCCTCCATGGGCAAAAGCATAAACTGAAATTCCCAACACCATTGTCATCACTAATACAAAGCTTAAAATTCTTTTCATATTTATCTCCTCCTTTTAAATTCAGTAACTAGCAATCAATTTTTAGTTACTCTTAACTGTTATTTATATTATAAGAGCTAAATATTAAGAAAGTATTAAGAAAGTATCAAGATTCTTTAAAGCTTTTAAATAATTAATTTCAAAAAAAGAAAGAGTAGACTAATTTTAGCCTACCCTTTAGTAAAATATTTTGATTAAGCTTGTGCCATATTACGGCATTCAGTAGCACATTCACGACAGACTTGAGCACACGTTTGACAGTGATTATCTTCAAACATCTCGCATTCAGTTGCACAAGCATCACAAATTTCAGCACATAATTCACAGACTTGACTAGCAAATTGACTATTTCCTGCCATATACTTAGCAGAAATAGAGCAAACTTCAATACAGTCCTTCAATATTTCCATACATTTTACTCTATTATTTACATCAGGTTCATGTAAACAAGCATCTAAACAAAACTCAGACTCCACCATACACTTGTTACAAATATCTATACATTATAAATATCCAAGTCTAAAGTGTAATGTAATGGATATATAGCAACACTTTCGTGTCGGGAATCAGGAATCAGGAACCAGTGTTTATAACTGATTCCTGACTACTGATTCCAGATTCCAAAAAATGTCACACCTTCTTTCTATTGTTTCATTCTAAAGTTGGATGACTATAATAACAATAAACTCCTTAAATTTTATATATTTAGCTAGCCAATCTTCAACAAAAACACTTATAGCTATTATTAAGAAATTTTATCGTCGATGATACTCTTTAGCATCTTCTTTAGTTTCATGAACTGTACCACGAGGATGCTCAGGCGGAGCATAAATAGAATACAGTTTAAGTGGCGTACGACCTGTATTGATCAGATTGTGCCATTTACCAGCAGGGATAAATATTGCATCATCATCATAGACTTTTGCTTTGAAATCTAACTGATTTCTTCTATCCCCAATCATAGTAATTCCTTGCCCTTGTTCAATACGTATGAATTGGTCTACATCAGGATGAATCTCTAAACCTATCTCATCACCAGGTTTGATAGTCATCAAGGTCAGTTGCAAATATTCTCCTGTCCATAAAGCAAGACGGAAATAATCATTTTGTTTAGTAATCTCTTCAATATTAACCACAAAGGGACATGGTCCATAATCCTTTAACTTAGTACGTTGTTTCGGGTGACGTTGACTAATTATATAACCATCATTCACATTTCTCATTCCTTCCCTAGCCTTTTTGGATATTATATGTTTTATCTTTGGGATAGGTTCTTAGATTTATAGAAATTAGCATATTCTAGGCAATAATTCTCCGCTTAACATATTTATAATTCTGCTTCCTCCAAGGGCAGTTTCTAAATAAACTATACTATCATCTTCATTTACCACCTCACCTATTATCCTTGCCTCTCTGCCAAGAGGATTTTTCTTCATTACATCTAAGACCTGATTAGCTTCACTGGCATCAACAACTACAATCACCTTACCTTCATTAGCTAAATATAACGGGTCAAAACCAGTAATTTTACACAGATTTTTTACCCCTTCTCTAATCGGAAGATTCTCTTCCTGTAATTTAATACTTACTCTACTCTGCTCAGCAATTTCATTTAAAATTGTAGCTACTCCTCCTCGAGTAGGATCCCGTAATACTTTAACCTGCTTACTATTATCTAAAATATCAGCAATCAAGCCATGTAATAAAGCACAATCACTGTTAAGTTGACTTTTAAGTCCCAATCCCCCTCTTTGAGTTAAAATACTTGCTCCATGCTCTCCTAGACTTCCATTAATAATTATCTTATTGCTTACTTCTGCATTAGCTCCACTTAAGTAAAGATTCCTCTCTAAAACTCCTATCCCAGTAGTATTGATATAGATTCCATCACAATTGCCTCGTTCTACAACCTTTGTATCTCCACTAACTATCTTTACACCAGCTTTCAAGGCAGTCTTACTCATCGACTCTACAATTCTCTCTAATTTACTAATTTCAAAACCTTCTTCTATAATAAAACCTACAGTTATGTATAATGGGCTAGCTCCACTCATAGCTAAATCATTCACAGTTCCACAGATTGATAGCTTACCTATATCTCCACCTCTAAAGAAGATTGGCTTGATTACAAAACTATCGGTAGTAGTAACTGGCTTCCCTTTTATAGAAGATAGTATAGCCGAATCATTCCCCTCTAAAAGAATCTCATTCTTAAAATGATTATAAAATAAACCTTCTATTAACTCTTTAGTTAATCTACCTCCACTACCATGAGCCATAGTAATTACATCCATAACTTTCATCTCCTATATTCATAGTAAACATTACAGCTACCCTCTTCTGAGACCATACAAGGACCTTTAGGATTTAGTGGAGTACAACCTTCAGCAAACAGGTCACAATCTACAGGACTCTTCTTTCCCTTTAAGATATCTCCACAGCTACAAATTGAGCTTTGGTCTTGATAGACTAGCTTAATCTGAAATTTATTCTTAGCATCAAATTTTCTATACTTATTTCTCAACATTAATCCACTTTTCTCTATTTTACCTAACCCCCGCCAAGTACTATCTTCAACTTTAAAGGTTTGATTCATCACATCTATTGCCTTTAAATTACCTTCTACTTTAACTACTCTGTTATATAAATTATCTACTCTACTAATTCCATTATCTATCATCTGCAATAATCTAGCTAATGCCATAATAATATCAATCCTTTCAAAACCAGCTACTACTGCAGGTAAGTTATACTTATTAGCTATAAAATTGAACTCCTTAGCACCAGTAATTACACTTACATGTCCAGGACAGATAAAGCCATCTATTGCTACTTCTTTATCTAAGATTAACTCTTCTATTACAGCAGGCATCGTCTTTAAGGCTAATAAAATCGAATAATTCTCTAACTTCAATCTATCTGCTTTCATAATACTCAATGCTATTATTGGAGCTGTAGTTTCAAAGCCAATAGCTAAAAAGACAACCTCTTGATTAGGATTTTGTTGAGCAACCTTAACTGCTTCTAATGGAGAAGAAACAATTATAATATCTCCACCTAAAGCTTTACTTTGTTTTAAAGAAGTATTAGTACCTGCTACCTTTATTAAGTCAGCAAAGGTTGTGATTATAACATTATCTCTATGGGCAAGTTCAACAGCCTTATCAATATAATCTTGAGTAGTAACACAGATAGGGCAGCCCGGTCCAGAGATTAAAGCTATATTATCAGGCAATAATTTAGCAATTCCACTCTCCACTATGGCTCTAGTATGAGTTCCACAGACCTCCATAATCTTTACCTCTTGCTCAAACTCTCTAATCTCTTTAATCATATCCTTAACTAAAGTTACATCATTCAACCTAGCAAAGTGGTTCATTAGCCTTCCCCATCCTTCAAATTATTAGCTACCTCTTCTAATAACTCTATCGTTTCTTTAGCATCTTGGTGATTTAACCTCTCAATTGCACAGCCACAATGGATTAAGAGATAATCACCTAGTTTCACCTTATCTATTAGGTCGATATTTACTTGTTGAGTAATCCCCCCAAAATCTACAACTGCAATCCCTTCCTTAAGCTCAATTACCTCTGCTGGTATCGCTATACACATCATCTTCTACCCCTTTCTGATAGTTAGCAATTACTAAGTGACCTACTGCTAATCCGCCATCATTACAAGGTATCTGCTTATGGAAATAAACTTTAAACCCCTCTGCTACAAGTTTTTGATAAATCCCTTTTAACAAAATCTGATTTTGAAAGACTCCTCCACTTAAAGCAACTAAGTTAATCTTATAATCACTTCTAATCAATTTACAAATCTCCACTGAAAAACTTATAACAGTATTATGAAATTTTCTAGCAATCACACCTTTGCTTACTCCCAACTTAATATCTTCAACTATAACTTTAATTATAGAAGTAGTATCAACTATATAATAGCTACCTTCACTTTTAACCTGATAGTTATACTCTCCTACCTCTTTGTTAGTAGCCATAGTTTCTAACTTGATGGCCCCTTGTGCTTCATAGCTAATAGAATTAACCAGACCAAGCAGACTTGCTACTCCAGCAAAGAAACGCCCCATACTTGAGGTTTTGGGAGAATTTATATCTGCTTTGATTAAATTAACAACTTCCTTAATCTTCTCTTCTTTAACACCAATTAATTCAGTAAATAACTCTCTATCATCACCATAAGCATGATAGAGATAACTAATCGCCATCCGCCAAGGTTCTTTAATAGCTTGCTCTCCGCTTGGCAATTTAACATACTTTAATTGTCCTACTCTTTTAAAGTTACTATAATCACAAATTAAAAATTCCCCACCCCATAGCTTAGCATCTCTTCCTAATCCAGTTCCATCAAAGGTGAGACCAATTACCTGTTCACTAACCTCATTCTCCACCATACAACTGACTATGTGAGCATGATGATGCTGAACTGCTATTTTCTGTCCACCTTGGTTTTGAGCAAATTGTGAAGTTAAGTACTCTGGATGCAAATCATAAGCTATCAGTTCAGGATTAACTTGATATAATTCTTTTAAATGATTTATTATCCTTTGGTAATTGTGATAGCTTTCTAAATGATTTATATTCCCTAAGTGTTGACTTAAAAAGATATAATCACCTTTAGCCAATGCAAAGCTATTCTTTAATTGAGAGCCACAGGCCAAAGTCTCTTTCAACCCACTAAATTTGATTGCTAAAGGTGCATAACCTCTTGCCCTTCTAAGTAAAATTTCTTGACCTAATAATACCCTTGCTACTGAATCATCAATGGGAATATGTATTTTGCGGTTATGTAAAAGTAAATAATCAACAACATCTTCTAACCTGTTGATTGCCCCTTGATTTGTATATTCAATCGCTAAACCACTCACATTAGCACTGGTCATCACCAAAACCTCTAAACCATCATCAAATAGTAATTGATGTAAAGGGGTATAAGGGAGCATTACCCCTAAATAATTATTGTCTTTAGAAATATTAGGTGGTAGGTGATTATTCTTTCTCTCTAATAATAAAATCGGTCTTCTAATCCCAGTTAATATCTCTTCCTCCTTAGAATTAAGGTAACAGTATTTCTTAACAACCTCTATACCTCTCATCATCAAGGCAAAAGGCTTATCGGGTCTTCTCTTTCTAACTCTTAACTCTTCAATAGCCACTTGATTCTTTCCATCACAGACCAAATGAAAACCTCCTAACCCTTTAATTGCAATTATCTTACCTGCTTGCAGTAGCTGGATAGCCTGTTTTAATGGATCTTTCATAGCTAATTTCCTTCCTAAATTATCTGTTAAGCAAAGTTGAGGACCACATTCAGGGCAAGCATTGGGCTGAGCATGGAACCTTCTATCTTTTGGATTTTCATACTCTGTTCTACATTGCTCACACATTTTAAAAGATTTCATAGTAGTTACCTTTCTATCATAGGGCAAAGCTTCAATTATAGAATAACGAGGTCCACAGTTAGTACAATTAGCGAACGAATAACCATAACGACGATTATTTCTATCTTTTATCTCTTCCATACAGTCTGAACAGGTTGCTATATCAGGAGAGAGTAAGGTTAACTTTTCTTTATTAGCTAAACTCTCTTTAATTACAAAGTCTTTATACTCTGCTAGAGCTAAGTCAATAAACTCTATACTATCTATTTTAGCTAGAGGTGGCGGTGATAATTTAATAGCAGATAGAAAAGAATCTATACTCTCATCCTTACCTTCAACATCAATAATTACTCCTTGAGAGCTATTATTAACCCAACCCACTAGCTTATATCTCCTTGCTAAGTTATAGATAAAGGGTCTAAAACCAACCCCTTGCACTATCCCTTGAACTTTAACCCTTATACGTACATTTTTCATTCTAACTAGACCTAGTAGCTAATTGCTTAGTTTTGATTTTTCCCTTTAAATAATCCCCAAACTCTAAAATCCCCTCTTCTTTAACACAGGAAACTTCAAAAACTTTGATATCTTCTTTTAAATTTTTAAGGTCTTGGTATAACTGCTTTATTGAAAAATCTGTATGTTCTAATAAGTCCACCTTATTAACTACAACCCCCTTTGAATTTTGAAAGATGATTGGATACTTAAGAGGCTTATCACTGCCTTCAGTTACACTTAATAATGTAATTTTCATATCTTCTCCCAAATCAAAAGAGGCTGTACAGACCAAATTACCTACATTCTCAATCACTAATAAATCAACTTCCTCTAAATTTAAATCTGCTAGTGCTTCAGCTATCATATTAGCCTCTAAATGGCAAGCACCTTTAGTATTAAGTTGAATTACCTCTATTCCTTCCTGTTCAATCCGCTGAGCATCATTAGTAGTATATAAATCCCCTTCTATTACTACTATCTTAATCTCATCTTTGAACTTTCTAATTAATCTTTCTAATAGTGAAGTCTTGCCTGCTCCAGGTGAACCGACTAAATTAATTGTAAAGATACCTTTATCACTCAATAACTTACGATTAGCATCAGCTATTTTATTATTATCTGCTAATAAATCTTTCATCACATCAATCTGTTTCATCCTCTTCCCCCTCTAAGCTTTCTAATAGTAGCTCATCACCATTGATTAAATTATAATTAAACTCTTTACATTGAGGACAGAGCTTATTATTAAAATCAACCTTATATTTTAGTCCACAAGACCTGCATTTACTAATAGCCTCTACCCTCTGAATTACTAACTCTGCTCCTTCTACCTTAGTACCCTTAGCAAAGGATTTAAAAACAAAATTTAAGGCACTATCTTCTACACAGGTCATCTCACCAACCTTTAATACTACCTTTGTTACTCTTTCTAAATTGTAATTATTAATGTACTCTTGAATAATAGAGAATAATTGTCCCATTAAGGAGATCTCATGTATTTGAATCACCTCCCAATTTGAATTACAAATTATAAATGAGCAAATTTCAAACCAATTAATGTAAACTATTAATTTTAAGCCATTCTATACTGGTGATATAGATATGTTAATCTAGGATTTAGTGCTTGTTTGACGCCACAGGTTAAAACACTGTGGCTACTTTAAAAACATAAGATTTCCCTAAAGGGAGCTAAAATAATATTAGCCTGAATGAATAGCCTAATTATAGAAGATGTAAATTAAGGTAACCCTCCCTTAGGCGGAACCTAAGAATTTTTCTTACTCTTAAAAAAAGTAAAGCTGTCGCAATATCTATCTTATATTTCACTTTACACTTGAACATCTATTGTCAACTAAACTTCAAAACACCACCTTATCCTTAATATTACCTTTTACATCAAGTACATGAGTAGCACAAGACATACAAGGGTCAAAGGAACGAATAATCCTACCTAAAATAGTATATAGATCACTAGGATTGCGTATTTCTGTTCCCACCATAGCATCTTCCACAGGACCTAGATTACCATATTCGTCTTTAGGTGAAAAGTTCCAGACTGTGGGAGTAATAATATTATACTTAAGCACCTCTTCATCACTAATTTTAGCACTATGTAGTAATCCTCCTCTCATAGCATCGGTAGTAGCTATGACCTGCTCTTTTATTGGAGTTTTATTCTGACTAATTGGGGCTTTACTGCTAGGCTTTAATTTACTTAGCCACTCCTCCATCAACTCAGTAATCAATAAAGTCTCAATAGCTCTAGCCATAATTCTATCCATTGTTGAAGTTCCACCTTGATACAGCCTATTAATGATTAACCTAGCCAAAGGACCAGTTTCAAACTGCTCTCCTTGATATTTGACTGTCTTCACCCAACTATAAGCACTCTCTTTTAGGGGATTAGGCTCTAACTCTCCATTATAAATACTATCTGCATCCCCCTCAAACCATGAATTAACAATTCCTTCATTAATTAAGTTAATATCTACTTCTGTTAAACGATTACCGTTAAGTGCTCCTCCTTTCCATAAATATTCCTCATTATTTTCACCAAAACGCCACAGTCCAAAGGATAATAACCGACGTGGAGTTACCCCTATCTTAAAGTAATCACTATAAACTCTAGAGAGTAATTTAACATCTGGTAACATAATCTCACCCACAAATTTGTGAACTTTATCAAGTAAAGCTAAAGCTGTATTAATCTTATCTACTGTCGGAGCCACTGCTACCCCTCCATGTACAAAGCTATGTTGATGAGGAGCTTTTCCTCCAAATAAAGCCAAAATCTGATGGCTCTGTTGACCTGCTTTAATTGCTGAAAAGTAATTCTCTACTAATTTTTGATTATCTCTAGGGCTGAAACGGACATCTAATAGATTTTGATCATGAAAAGGGGGACGGTTGGGCATCTTAACATAATCAGGAAGACTAAAGAGATAAATCTGTCTAATATGATTCTGTAAAAAATCTGCCCCATACATGATGTTTCTAAGATATTGTGCATTCTCTGAAATTTGATTACCATAGAGTTCATCTAATAAATAACTCCCAGTAGCACCATGAGCCAAAGAACAGATTCCACAGACTCGTTGGGTCATATAAACAGCATCAGCAACATGTCTGTCTTTCATAATCCATTCAAAGCCTCTAAACATGGTGCTACTAGCATCAGCATCTACTACTCTATTATTATCAATAGTTACCTTAACCGATAAGATACCACTTAAACGAGTCACGGGACTGAAGATAATCTTTTTCCTACTCATCTTTTTGACCTTCTCTCTTCTTAGTATCCTCTTGTCTCTTCTCAGGCAATGGTGTAAAGAAAGGTGATGAACCATCAGGAAAATCGGGATTGGTACAGCCAATGCAAGGGGTATTAGCCTCTATTGGCCAGTTTTCATTAATCCACTGACGATAAGGACAATCAGCATAGGTTTTTGGTCCTACACAGCCTTGACTGAACATACATTCGATATCCCCCAAAGCTTCAGCAAAGTTACCACGGTCAAAATAAGATCTTCGTTGACAATGGCGATGAATTGTATAACCATAAAATAAGGTAGGTCGACCTAATCCATCAAGCTCTGGCTTGCCATACATCAATAAATGAGCTAGAGTTCCTACAAACCACTCTGCATTAACTGGACAACCACTTACTTTAATTATCTCTCTATCTAGTACCTCACTAACTGCTACACCACCAGTAAGATTAGGTTTAGCTGCTGAAGGTCCACCAAAGCTAGCACAAGTTCCAATGGTTACAACATATTTAGCCAATCCCCCTAACCACTTTACTGCCTCTAAAGCTGTAATCTGCTCTCTTTGAGTCTCAATAACTATATTATATAAGCCATTAGCTTTAGTAGGTATTGCCCCTTCTACCACTAAGACAAATTCCCCCTTTTGATACCTAGTAATCCTATACAAAATATCTAAAGCATTTTTTCCTTGAGCTGCCATAAAGGTATTACTATATAATAAGTCAATCATCTCTTCAAAAACCTGCCCTAAATAAGGATAGGCTGTATTCATAAAAGAAATATTATTATCACCACTATCACTTGTTTCTAGCCACAGAACAGGTAGCTTATCATTACTTTTATCTCTATATCCTTTTACTCCAGATAGAATATGCTTGCTGAGTTTATAATCTTGATTATTTCTTAATCGATGACAGCCCTTGACAAACTCTTCTTTATCCATATTATCACCCTTTAAAGATTCTCTTAGGCTAATAATATGCTTTAGTTGGAATAAATATTAAATATGAGTAATCCAAAATGTAAACTTTTAATAATTGGTTTAGGAAATTTAATTATGTCTGATGATAGCTTAGGAATACATGTAGTTAGAGAACTTCAAAAAGAAGACTGGAAAGAAGATATCTCATTATTAGAGGTAGGAACTTCACCACTTTATTATTTAGAAGAGATAAGTAGGGCAGAAAGTTTAATTATAGTTGATGCAATTCAAGGAGGTGAACAGGCAGGAAGTATATACCGTTTAACAGAAGAAAACTTGAGGTCTAGTGGAAATACTGTGAGAGATTTTCATGGTTATTCTTTATTAAATGTAATCGAGCTAGCTAGAGAAATTACAAATTTTCCTACTAATTTAGTTATTTATGGTATAGAGCCTGAAAACTTAAGTTTAGGTGAAGAGTTATCTCAGAAAGTAAAAGATTCAATGCCTAAATTAATTAATTTAATCAGAAAAGAAATAGAAAATATAAAGTAAAGGGTGCGTTATATAACACCCCCTTTTAACCTAGATAAGCCACTATATTTATACTAAGTACCCACCACCCATCTGCTTAAACTTATATGCTGCCTCTACATTCTCATTTCTTCAACCCTCATATTCTCTAATTAAATACCTCCAAGATTTTGTCACTCCATAAATTCAAATTCATACAGTCCTACTAAAAATCTCTCCATAAAAATTATTAACTCAAATTTTAGATACTAATATAGAGAAAAAGGTGCCAATATGACCCCTTTCTCCCACACACAAAAAATACATCTAAAATCTAGCACTAGCTCTAAATCTCTATGATGTCTTCTATTTAAACATTATAAGCAGTCTTTAAAATATCTAAAATTTCTTCTGCTGTCAACTTCCTATATCCCCCTAAAATGACTGTAGAGTTTGCAATTTTTGCTAGCATCTCTTCTGTTGCTCCAAGTTCTTGTAAATTAGTAACAATACCACACTCTTTAATAAAATCTTCTAAAGCATCAATACCAGCAAGTGCAAGCCCCTCTTTACTTTTACCCTCTTCTTCAATATTCCAGACTTGGGTTGCAAAACGGGCAAATTTATCAAGACCATCTTTATAGATTGCACGGTAATATGGAAGAGAAACCGCTGCAAGTCCCATACCATGGGCACAATCTGTATATGCTCCTAACTGATGTTCAATCATATGAACTTGCCAGTCTTGAGTCTTACTTAATCCCATCAATGGATTCATTGCCAGAGTAGAACTCCACATCAAATTACTTCTTGCTTCATAATTCTTAGGATCTTCAACTGCTACTTTAGCACTATGAATAATAGAACGAAGCAACCCTTCAATCAGATAATCAGTTGTGACATCATCTTCTCCAGAGAAATATGATTCCATCAGATGAGACATCATATCAAAAATCCCGCTTACCATTTGATATTGAGGTAATGAATAAGTATATTCAGGATTTAAGATTGAAAAGTCTGGATTCACTTCTGCAGAAAAGACACGTCCCATCTTTAATTTCATCTCATCATTAGTAATAACAGAACCACCATTCATCTCAGACCCTGTTCCCGCTAATGTAAGTATCGAGCCTACCGGTACAATTTTATTAGTAACTGGTGCAAAATCCAGCCAATATTTCTTCCATGGATCCTCTTCACAGTATGAAGATACCGAAATTGCCTTGGCACAGTCAATAACAGAACCTCCACCTACTGCTAAAATTAAATCAACATCATTATCTCTAACCAGCTTTACCCCTTCCTGTACTTTTTCATATGTTGGATTGGGCATGATCCCAGCCAATTCTACGATATTTTTTCCACTTTCTTTTAATATCTCAATCACTTGATCATACAATCCAATCTTCTTAATTGAACTTCTACCATAAGCTAGCATTATTGTCTCTCCGTAATTCGCTAATTCTGTTTTTAAATTATCTAGTGAATCTTTCCCAAAGTAAATTGTTGTTGGATTTTGATAAGTAAAATCTAAATTCATTTTTATTCCTCCATTTTTTCAATTTTATAGAAATTAATATCATATTATATTTATTCAACAAATTAGGATTGTTCTTTTGTTACCTCATTAATACAGGCAATAGCATTTAAGCTTCTTGGATAACCGATATATGGCAAGCACTGTGAAACAACTTTAATCAGAAACTCTTTATCATTGCCAACATTTATATTTCCAAAAATATGACTTGTCAACTGAGATTCACATCCTTCTTGTGCAGCTAGGAAACAGAAAGTAATCATCTCTCTTTGCTTTAAATCTAGTCCAGTTCTAGTATAATAATCACCAAAACAATTTGCTGCCAACCAACGATTAATGTGACCACCTTTCCAAAAATCCTTCATACCTTCACCAAAAATAGCAATTTGAGCATCTGCACCTTTTTCCAAACGATCATCCATTGTTGTCGTAGCCTGACCTTCCAAAGGCAGTTTTATATCCTTTTCTATCATAACTTCATTTGTAGCAATCAGGAATGGGTAAACTCTTCCCATGCCAAGATAATCGACAGCTTGATAAACAGTTTCTTTTGCCATTATAGGTGTTAAAGATTTCTCTAATGCTTGATCTAACATTACTTTATATTCTTCTACTCCCTGACAGGCAACTAAAGTTGCAAGAATTGCTAGAAATCTCGTTTCCTCATCAAGTTCTTGTCCTGGCTCATTAACGACCTCATCATAAGCAAATGCTTCAAAACGTTCCATAAATTCAGGATCAGTCTCAAAAAGTTTATTATAATCAGTCATAATTTCGCCCCTTTCTAATTTGAATAAGTACGTTTTATTATTTTAGTTTATTATATTCTTCATCACTTACAGGTTCACACCATTCATTACTTGTCTCTTCTCCTGGAACACCAAAAGCAAGGTGGCTAAACCAAGAATCTGCCTTGGCTTCATGCCAATGCTTTACTCCTGTAGGTATAGTGATTACCATACCTGGCTCAAGACTGACTGGCTCTTTTCCTTCTTCTTGATACCAGCCACTTCCAGCTGTACAGATTAGGATCTGCTCTCCTCCTGTTCTTCCGTGATGAATATGCCAGTTATTTCTACAGCCTGGTTCAAAAGTAATATTTGCAATAAATACTGGATCCTCTTCATACTTTGTCAGTGGGTTCAAAAATGAATCTCCTATAAAATACTCAGCAAACATTGTGTTCTCCTGCCCTTTACCGAACGTATTTTTCTTATTAAATTCTTCCTCATTCATAATTTTCATAATCAATCTCCTCCTTTTGGTGTTAGTATAATATAGTAGACACATTTAATCGAAAATATTAGAATAATAAGTAGAAAGAAAGGATGTGTCTACAATGGCAAAAAGATACAATAAAG